>DASTEM010000132.1:0-3908 GCA_035709545.1 Gaiellaceae bacterium
GACAAGCGCGACTTGCTCGGTGTCCTGGCTCTGCATGCGTCGCGCCGTCACCATGATCGCGTCGTCGAGCGGCACGCCGAGCTGCTCGTCCTGCAGCACGCGCCGGAACTCCGACCTCGACGGCTCGTCGGCGCTGTCGACCATGACGCTGAGAGCGCCCATAGTGGAGTGCCCAGTGCGCATCGCGCCGGCCAACACGTCGAGGTTATCTGGGAGCTGCTCGGAGTAATCCTTGCGTTTCTTCCCCACCCGCTTTGAAACGACGAACCGCGTCACGAACGGGGCGGCCAACCCGATCAGCAAGCCCCAGAGCGATTGAAGCGCGATGGCGGCGACGAGCGACCCCACGATTCCGCCGACGATCGTCCAGCCCGCGATCGCGAGGGGCGAGAGCCTGAAGGCGCCCAGCTCGACGTCCGACTCGAAACGCTGCCACCAGCGCTGGCCTCCGACGGTCTTCTGGGCCGTGTCTGCGAGCATCGTGGCGACCTCAGCGCGACGCAGTCGCGACTCCTCCTCGGTAGGCACGGTCACGTACTGCGCCATTCGTCGCCTGAGCGAGCGTTTTCGCACGTCCGATGCCGTCAGGAGCGCGAACGCGACGAGCGCGAGTACCGCGATGATCACGAACACCATCAACCAGGGCGACGTGATGACATCGTCGATCCAGCTTCGCTGGAATGTGCCGCGGGCGGTGAAGTCGAGCGCGGGAGTCGTATAGCTGGCGGTCGCGGCGGGGAAACCGGCCGCTACCGCGGAGACCTTGGCTTGCACGTTCGGCCCGAGCAGCGACCGGTACGACACGACGTATTCGTTCGAGAGCTGCTGACCGATCGCGGTGAAGATCGGCTCGAGCTGGCCCGGCGTAGCGCTTTCGACGTACGTCCCACCGGTTCGCCGCGCCATGCTCTGGAGTGTCTCGGGATCGTACTGCGGCGACTGCAGACCAACCGAGATCACGCGGACATTGGCTTCGTTGAGTGCCGCGAGCGCGTCCGCACGGCTTGCCTGCACACCGCGTCGATGTCCGTCGGAGAGGAGGACCGCAGTCGTTCGCGCATATCCGGCGCTCCTTGCGATGTCCGCCGCCTCGATGAGCGCGTCGTAGATACGTGTACCTTCGGCCAGCGTCGGCGCCTCGGCGACCGCGGCGGAGAGCTCGCCGGCGTCGGTGGTGAAGTCGGTGAGAACGGTTATCTCGGGGTTGTAGGCGATGACCGCGACCGGGAGCTCGTCGCGCCGCTCGGCCATGAACGCCCGAGCCGCCTCCATCGCGCCCGCAATGGGAGCCCCGGCCATGCTGTTCGACGCGTCGATGAGAAGGATGGCACCGCTCGACTTGGTGCCGCTGTCGACGGAGAGGCCGGAGACCGGCCCGCCGTTCTCGGTCACGTCCAGGTTCGAAGCGGTTAGCGCCCTCGGCTCGGGGGTTCGGTACAGGTAGACGCGGTCCGGGAACTCGGAGTCCTGCGCCTCCCCCAGCGTCGGTACTCCTCCCTGGCCGAGCGCGAGCGTCGGAGCAACGAGCGCGGCAAGAGCCGCGCTCGCAATTGCGATCCGTAGGGCGAGCTTCACGCGGTGGCGCCTCGTCGCTCGTCGAGCGAGGAGACGCGCTCGCCGAACATGCTCTGCGGCAGCTCGATACCGCGCTTGCGGAACTTGTCGAGGAACACGGGACGAAGACCCGTCGGCCGGAGGGAGCCTGTGATCGTCCGGTCGGACCCCACGGACTCGATCTCGAACTCGAAGATGTCCTGCAGCTGGATGACGTCCGACTCCATCCGCAGCACTTCGGTGACCTGAACCACGCGGCGGGAGCCGTCCTCGAGGCGGTCGATGTGAACGAGCAAGTCGAGCGCTGCCGAGATGTGCTGACGGATCGCGCGCAGCGGCAAGTCGTAGCCGGCCATCATCACCATCGTCTCAATGCGGTGCAGACCGTCGCGAGGCGAGTTCGAATGCACCGTCGAGAGGGAGCCATCGTGGCCCGTATTCATCGCCTGGAGCATGTCGAGCGCCTCGGCGCCGCGGCACTCGCCGACGATGATCCGGTCGGGCCGCATGCGGAGAGAGTTCCGAACGAGGTCGCGGATCGGGATGTGGCCCTCGCCCTCGATGTTGGGAGGACGTGCCTCGAGTCGGAGCACGTGGCGCTGATGGAGCTGAAGCTCCGCAGCATCCTCGATCGTCACGATCCGCTCGTTGTTCGGGATTGCCGACGACAGCGCGTTCAGGAGCGTCGTCTTGCCGGAGCCCGTGCCGCCCGAGATGAGCATGTTGAGCTGCGCCTCGATGCAGCGCGAGAGGAAGTCGACCGACTCGGTTGAGAGGGAGCCGATGTTGATCATGTCCTCGAGCGACAGGCGCCGCCGGCTGAACTTCCGGATCGTCATGAGCGGGCCGGAAAGAGACAGCGGCGGGATGATCGCGTTCACGCGGCTGCCGTCCGGCAGGCGCGCGTCGACCATCGGCGAGGACTCGTCGATGCGCCGCCCTATCTGCGACACGATCTTGTTGATGATGCGGCGCAGGTGCGACTCGTCCGTGAACCGGACCGTCGTCTCGTAAAGCTTGCCGCCGCGCTCGATCCAGACGTCGTCGGGGCCGTTGCACATCACCTCGGTGATCGAGTCGTCCGCGAGCAGACGCTCGAGCGGCCCGTAGCCGAGGATGTCGTCGAGGATCTCCGCCGTCAGCCGCTCGCGGTCTTCGCGCGCGATCCCGGCTTCGTCGTTCAGGAGTCGCCGGATGTCGGCGGTAACGCGGTCGCGTAGCTCGCTCGGATCGACCGAGACGTTGAAGAGCTGCGGCCCGAGCTCCGAGATCACGCTCATGTGCACGCGGTTCTTGAGCTCGGCGAACGGCTCCTGCTCCCGTACCGGCCGCCGCTGGCTGGTGATTCGCTCGTGGAGTTCCATGGCTTACGCCTTCCTTCCGAAGAGCCGGCGCTTGGAGGCCGCATCTGCGCCTGCCAAGACTGGGACGGGTGAGTCGGCTTCCATGACGTCGCCGGCGAGGAGGTTGGCCAGTCGGGCGAACGCCTCAGACGGCTCCGACTGCGGCCGGGCGATGACGATAGGGATTCCCTCGTTGACCGTTCGCGGGATCTCGCGATCCGACGGGATGAACACGTCCGGCGAGCGTCCGAGGACGGCCTCGACGTCGGACTGGCTGATCCCGACCCTCGAGTGGGCACGGTTCAGGAGGAGGAAGATCCTGTCGGGGTCGTACTTCATGAGCTCGAGCGTCTCGAGCCCGAGCTTCGTGTTCTTCAGCGAAAGCGAATCGAGCATCCCGACCATGACGATCTCCGTCGAGTTGTCGATCGAGGTGATGACCTCGGCGGTGAAGCCCGGAGGCGTGTCTACCACGACCCAGTCGTAGTTGGCTCGCAGAATCGAGTAGATCTCTCGGAGGAGCTCGGCGCCCACTGCGCTCGCCTGGTCCGGCCGCCGTGGGGCGATGAGGGTGTGGACGCCGGACGAATGGGAGGCGAGGTAGTCCTGCAGCTTGTCGATGTCGAGCGCGCCCGGAGATTGAGCAAGGTCGTACACGGTCTTCTCCGGCGGCAGGCCGAGACACAGCGCGACGTCGCCGAACTGGAGGTCGAGATCGATCAGCGCGACCTTCTCGCCGCGCTGCGCGAGCGAGACGGCGAGGTTCGTCGACGTGAGCGTCTTGCCAGTACCGCCCTTCGGCCCGAGTACGCAGACGAGGCGCGAGTGCTCATTGACGATCGGGGACGTCTCGCCCTGCTTGCGGGCAAGCAGCTTGTGAACCTCGAAACGAACCTGATCCGGAGTAGCCGGGAGCAGGACGATGTCGTCTGCGCCGGCCTCGAACGCGCGCCGGAGGAAGCCGTTGGGCGATCCGTGGCCCAGAACCATGACGTTCAAGTCGGGGTTCTG
>DASTEM010000133.1:0-7634 GCA_035709545.1 Gaiellaceae bacterium
GGTTGCGCTCGAACTCGAGCTCGGCGTTGCGGAAGATCGCAAGCCGGTTTGCGTACTCGTCGACCTGCACCGAGTGATCGATGACGAGCTCGACCGGAAGGAGCGGGTTGATCTTCCTCGGATCTCCTCCGAGATCTCGCATCGCATTCCGCATCGCAGCGAGGTCGACGACAGCGGGAACGCCGGTGAAGTCCTGGAGGAGCACGCGGCCCGGTGTGAACGAGATCTCCCGGCAGGGCTCCGCCGTCGCAATCCAGCCCGCGACAGCCTCGACGTCGGCGGCCGACACGTTGACTCCGTCCTCGTGGCGCAGGACGTTCTCGAGCAGGATCCGCAGCGTGTACGGAAGGCGGTAGACGTCGTAGCGCTCCTGGAGCGCGTCGAGCCGGAAGACCTCCAGCTCGGTCCCGTTGACCGCCAGACGAGCGCGGGCTCCGAAGCTGTCGGGATGCGGCATCGCATTCGATTCAACCAGTTTCGGTCCACCCAGCCGCTCCAAGCCGCGCTCGGTGAGCGTCGTCTGGCGCGGATCGAAGTGTCGCGTGACCGCCCGGGCATACGGCTTGGCGACGCGCCACGCGTAGGCTCCGAAGCCTTCGTCGCGAACCGGCTTCAAGTCTTCGGTGTACGGATCGAGAACGTGCTGGCGACCGACTTTCCGCGCAGAGTTGACGAACGCGATCCCCATCCCCACCGATACTTCGAGCAGGCTTCGCTGCTCGCGGTCGGCTTCGACGACGAGCTCTCGATACACCGACGCAAGCTCCTGCGGCGTAGGCAGTCCTTGCGCGTCGTCGCGCAGATCGGCAAGTGACTGCTTCAAGCCCTCCACCTCTAGCGGAGGAATGTCGATCAGCCTCGCCGTTGTTCCACTGGCGCCTTCGAGCGCGGCAAGGAGGTCGTCGACAGACGCGAGCTCGACGTCCTCGGCGAGGACGCCCGCGCTCTTGAGCTCGGAGACGAGCGCGTCCAGATACACACGCGTGCCGTGGGTCACGTCGGCCGCGGCCGCGAGCAGCCAGAGCGGCGAGAAGCCGAACGCGAAGATCGATCCCAGCTCGACGACGTTGCCGCCCGCCTTTCGGATCGCGAGCTTCTTCGGTGAGCGCTCGAACTCCTCGGCGACGGTTTCAGCCTGGCGCTCGACGCCGCCAACGAGCTCAACCGTGATCCGGAGGAGGTTCTTCGCTGTTGCCTCGTAGAGGCGCGACTTCCGGATCAGACGCGGCAAAACCAGCTGCGCTGTCTCGTGCACGGCGCCCCCACCCGCCGCGGCGACAGCGCGGAACAGGCGCTCCGGAAGGCCGATGAGATACGTGAGTGGGCGAGCGACGCGCCGAACCACGGCTAGCATGATTGCCGATGAAAGCCGAGGCGATCCGCACGCTGCTCGAGCAGGCGTTTCCGAACGCGGTCGAGCTCGGCGTGGAAGACCGCACGGGCACCGGCGATCACTTCCAGGTCACGGTCGCGAGCGCCGAGTTCGCCGGGCTCTCGCTGCTCGACCAGCATCGTCGCGTCAATGCGGCCTTGGCGGCGCCACTCGGCGACGGCTCCATCCACGAACTCCGGATTCGAACGAAAGGAATCGAATGAGCACGCTCTCGGAACAGATCTCCGACGTCATCGAGAAAGAGCCGGTCGCGCTCTTCATGAAGGGGACGCCGGAGATGGTGATGTGCGGCAACTCGTCTCGCGCGCTAAACGCACTCACCGCGGTCGGCGCTCCGGTCACGACGGTCGACATCCTCCCCGACCCGCGGATCCGGCAAGAGCTTGCCGAGATCTCGGGCTGGCCGACGATCCCGCAGGTGTTCGTCAAGGGCGAGCTGATCGGCGGCGCGGACATCACCGAGGAGCTCCTCGCGTCGGGTGACCTCCAGCGAAAGGTGGACGAGGCGCTCGGAGCGGATCGCTCGCAGGACGTCAAGGTCGTCGCTCTCGCCGTCGACTGACGCACTACGACGCGGCGATCTGGCCGGCGAGCTCGCGCGAGATTGCGTGCTCGCCCGCGCTCGTTCGGACCGTGACCGGCCCGCCGAACGGGGCGAAGGAGCCGAGCTCGACCTCCGACCCGGGCACGAGCCCTAGCCCACCGAGGTAGCGGAGAAGCTCGGGGTCGCCGTCCGGGACACGCTCGACCGTCGCGCGATCCCCAGGCTCGAGGTCGAGAAGCGTCCGGCTGTTGCCGTGTGCCACGCGGAGCTCGCTGTCCGGAATCGGATCGCCGTGCGGGTCGTGGGTCGGAAAACCGAGCTCGGCGTCGATCTTTGCCTCGAGCTCCTCGGAGAGGGCATGCTCGAGCCGGTCCGCCTCGACGTGAACCTCGTCGAGCGAGAGCCCGAGTCGATCGACGAGATAGCGCTCCAGAAGACGGTGGTGGCGGAGCACCTCGAGGGCGCCCCGTCGCCCCGTATCGGTGAGCGCAACTCCACGGTATGGCGAGCGCTCGACGAGCTCGAGCTCTGCGAGGCGCTTGGTCATCGCCGTCGCGGACGGAGCGCTGACGCCCATACGTGCGGCGAGCGCGGACGTCGTCACCCGTTCGCCCGCGCTCTCGAGCGCGTAGATCGACTTCAGGTAGTCCTGCACGGCGACGCTGAGATCTGCGGCCTGGGTTTCCATCCGAGGTGTCTTAGGTTACACTCCGATTCGGATTTAGCTATGTCTAAAAAGACGCTCACTCGTGGAAAACTGCTTGCCGCAGCGGCACCGCTCGCCGCGGCGCCGATCGTGGGGAAGCTGGCGCTCGACGGACGAGCAGAAGCCAGCCCGCACGACCATTCGGGCCACAGCCCAACGCGCGCGCCCGCCGGCCACGTCCAGGGCGCTCTCGGCCACGCGGCCATGGTCCGCGACCAGGCGCCCGCTGTCGGCGGCCCGAACGACCTCGACGCTCTCCTCTACCCTCCGCCGGCGCTTCCGTACCAGCCCGGCCGCATACGCGAGTACACGCTGACCGCGACCGACGTCGAGCTCGAGATCGCACCCGGGATCTTCTTCCCAGCGTGGACGTACAACGGGACTGCCCCGGGTCCGATCATCCGTGCCACTGAAGGCGACACGCTTCGCGTCCGCTTCGTGAATAGAGGCTCCCATCCGCACACCATTCACTTCCATGGGATTCACCCGACGAACATGGACGGCGTCTTCGAGATCGTGGAGACGGGCGGTGAGATCACCTACGAGTTCGAGGCGCGGCCCGCCGGCATGCACCTCTACCACTGTCATGCGACACCGCTGAAGAAACACATCCACAAGGGGCTCTACGGCGCGTTCATCATCGACCCAAAGGAGCCGCGGCCGCCTGCCAAAGAGCTCGTCATGGTGATGAACGGCTTCGATACGGACGCCGACGGCGGGAACAACTTCTACACGGTAAACGGCCGCTCGTTCTACTACGCGCGCTATCCGATCCGAGTGAAGCGCTCTGAGCTCGTGCGCGTCTATCTCGCGAATCTGACGGAGTTCGACCTGATCAACTCGCTCCACCTCCACGCCGACTTCTTCCGGTACCAGCCCACGGGCACCGGCGACCACTGGGAGTACACCGACACGGTGATGCTGTGCCAGGGGCAGCGAGGCGTGCTCGAAATCGAGTTCGCCGGAACCGGCCTGCACATGTTCCACGCTCATCAGTCCGAGTTCGCCGAGCTCGGCTGGATGGGCTTCTTCGAGGTCGTCGAGTAACGGTGGTCGCTCCGGCAACAACTGGCACCCTCTGGCCAGCTGCAAACCGTCGCATGCCGTCCTCAGTCGCACCCGTACCTCTTCGGTACGAGCGCTCCCTGCGTCCTTGGCCTGCTCGGTTTTCGCAGGCCAGAGGGCACCGTCGTCACCGGAGAGACCACTGATGGAGGCCGGCTCGGCGACTTTTCGCGGACGCCTGGGATGGCGACTCTGGGCAGTCGTACCGGTGTTGCTGCTCGCGCTTGCCGTCGGCATCGTCGTCACGTCCAGCTCGTCGCTCGTGGATCTCGTGGGGACGAACCCACCGCCGGCCGACGAGTTCGACATCCGTCGAGTCGAGTTCTCGCCCGGCGAGATCCGAATCACGGTTCGCAACCCACAGCCCGACGACCTGACGATCGCGAACGTGAACGTAGACGACGCGATCGTCCCCTACTCGGTCGACGGCCCAACGACGCTCGGACGCCTGCGCTCGAGCACGATCGTCGTTCCGTTCGACTGGGTCGAGGACGATCCGATCACGGTCGGAGTCACGTCCTCGACCGGCATCGAGACGGTCAAGGAGATCCCGGCAGCGATCGAAACGCCGGTGCCCTCCGCCCAGGGCTTCCTGGGCTATGCATTGATCGGCGTGCTGGTCGGAGTGCTGCCCGTGGCGCTCGGGCTCCTTTGGCTCCCCGCTCTGCGCCAGGCGAGCCCCGCCTGGCTCTCTGCCTTCATGGCCTTCACCGCGGGGCTGCTCTCGTTTCTCGGCGTGGAGGCGCTTGCGGAGTCATTCGAGCTCCAAGCCGTGCTGCCGTCGGCGCTCGGCGGCACCGGCCTCGTCCTGCTCGGAGTCGCGCTCAGCTTCCTGGGAATGACCGCGCTCGCCGCCAGGCTGACCGGCGGAGCAGCAGCGACGGGTCTCGCGCTGGCACTGCTCGTCTCGGTCGGCATCGGGCTCCACAACCTCGGTGAGGGACTAGCGATCGGGGCTTCATTCGCGCTCGGCGAGCTGCAGCTCGGGACGTTCCTCATCGTCGGCTTCATGATCCACAACATCACCGAGGGACTCGGGATCGCGACGCCCGTCGCGAAGACTCGCGTGACGATCCTCACGCTGGTCGGCCTCGTCCTCGTCGCCGGCGCGCCGACGATCCTCGGCGCCTGGATCGGCGGCTATACCTCGAGCGACGTCCTCGGCGCGCTCTTCTTCGCGATCGCGGCGGGCGCGGCTTTCCAGGTCGTCGTCGAGGTCGGCCGATACGTTGCGCGACACGCTCCTGGTGGACTCCGCTCGGGCTACGCGATCGTCGGCTTCCTCGCCGGGATCGCCACGATGTTCGTCACGGGCGTCTTCGCCGGCTGAACTAGGACTTAACTCGTGCTAACCCGGGGTTCACTCCCGGGCCTCTATAACGAAACGGCATGTCGGCGCTTCGCCCACTCCGATCGCTCGCCGCACTCCTCGCGTCAGCCGTTCTCGGAGGGGTCGTCGCGGTCGGTGCCGTGGCGTTGCTCGGCGGGCTCGAAGGCGATAGCACGGTGATCACCGAGACCGCGTCGTCGGCGAATCCGCCGCTTGCGTCGCCCGCGAAGGCGATGAGCGTGAACGAGATCTACGAGCGGGCTGCGTCCGGCGTGGTCCGGATCAATGCATCGAGTAACTCCACGTCGGCAGATCCGCGTGTGGTGCCGGGTGACGTCGACCCGTTCGGAAACCCACTCCCCAGCACGCCCCAACAGGGGGCACTTGGGTCGGGGTTCGTCATCGACAAGGCCGGACACATCGTCACGAACTACCACGTCGTGCAGGGCGCAACCCGCGTGACTGTGAGCTTCTCGAACCGCGACACGGTCAACGCCGAGATCGTCGGCACCGATCCTTCGACAGACCTCGCAGTCCTCCGTGTCGATACGACCGCCGGTGCTTTGACCCCCCTTCCGCTCGGCAACTCCGACGAGCTCCGAGTCGGAGATCCAGTCGTCGCGATCGGGAACCCGTTCGGTCTCGATAGAACCGCCACGTCCGGGATCGTGAGCGCCCTCCAACGCCTGATCACCGCACCGAACAGCTTCACGATCGACCACGTCATTCAGACAGACGCCCCGATCAACCACGGGAACTCGGGCGGCCCGCTGCTCAGCTCCCGCGGTCAGGTGATCGGTGTGAATACGCAGATCGAGACCGGGAACCTCGGCACGGGCAACGTAGGCATCGGGTTCGCGGTTCCCTCGAACACGGTCAAGGACGTCGTCGCCCAGATCCTGCGGACCGGCCGCGTCGACCATGCCTACCTCGGGATAACGGGTCAGGCTGTCAGCGCGGACGTCGCCGAGACGTACAACCTCCCCGTCGCAAAAGGCGTCCTCGTCGAGTCCGTAAGAAGCGAAAGCGGCGCCGCGAAAGCCGGACTGCAGGGCGGCGAGACACAGGTTGTCGTGGCCGGTGAGACGTTCGTCCTCGGTGGCGACATCATCGTCGCTCTCGACGGCAAGCAGATTTCCTCGATCGAACAACTCCGCGACGCGATCGCCGGCCGCAAGCCGGGCGACAAGGTCTCGCTCACGATCTACCGCGACGCGAAGAAGACGAGCGTGAGCGTCACGCTCGGACGGCGGCCCCTCTCCCCCCAGGGTTAGCTGCCGTATCAGGCCCCGGCGTGCCGGGGCCTGAGCTACCCTCGGCGGAGGTCCGATCGCCTGCCCGGACCTCTGCCGACCTTTCTCACGCGCCCTCGAGGACGGACGAATGGGCGGCGAGCGCGTCGTCGGTGAGCCGGTAGCCCCGCTCGATAAGCGATCGCTTGGCCTTGTTGGACCACGGTCGATCGCTTCGGAAGGTCGGGTCGAGTCGATCCTCTCCAGGGCTGCTTCGGACGATGAGTGTCGGAACGTGCCGGTCGTGCCGGAACGGAAAGCGGGCGGAGCTGAAGCGCTGCTCGAGCTTCCGACGAAGCTGGCGCCGACGCCATGGCGGCGCCTCTGCGACGGCAGCGGCGACAACGTCGTTCCGGAGACGAGTGAGCTCGGCGACAGAGGTTTCGCGCTCCTCCGCCAGACGCTCCTCGAGCACAGCGTTGCGAGCGAATGCGACGCGCATGAGTCGCACGATCAGCTCGCCGTAGTGGGCGGGCTCCCCGCGCGCCGCGCGCTCCTGCGCGAGGCGAAGCTCCGCCAGGAGGGCACGGGCGGGCGGAACGGCGCGAAACCGCTCGAGCCTCTCTCGCGTTCGCTCCAAGTAACCGACGTCGGTCGCCTGGTAGCTCGCGACGTATCGAAACGCCGCGATCGCGGCGACCTCGGGGTTGCGATACGCATGCTCGAAGGGGAAGTTCCGCACCCAGCCCCCGTCCGTGGCAATGACGTCGTCCACGGACACAGGAAGCACCAGACCGCTGATAGCGGCCGAGGCGAGGATGGCTCGACCCATCGCTTGCGGCTCGGTCGAGTGCGAGGGAAACCGGAGCTCGAAGTCTCGCGTCTCGTCCGCGTCCGGGTAGTCGCTGACGTCGGTCGCGAAGACGATCAGCTCGATCTCGGCCTCGGCAAGTGCGACGCCGATCTCATGGGGCTCGCCGATGCGGCTAGCGATCGTCGCCGGGAGGGTGTAGTCGTGGAGACCTCCGGGGAACTGCCAGACAGCACGTGGCCTGAACGCATCGTCGGGTTGGAGTCCGAACAGGAACTCCTCGAGATCGTCGAGCCGGTCGAGTGCAGCCATCGTGCCGGCCAGCGCACCGGCCGACGTCCCGTAGATCCAGCCCACACGCGACCAGATCGGATCTTCGCGAAGGCGCTTCAGAAAGCCGAGCTCGAGCAGGACGCCGTTGATACCGCCGCCCGAGAGAACGATTGCCGCGTCCTTTGTGACCGGCATGTGCACGAGGTTATTGTGCCCCTATGGAGTCGGAGCTTCGCCCAGGTGGCGCGGTGCTCTCGGACACCGGCCTCGAGGAGGACGA
>DASTEM010000134.1:0-6174 GCA_035709545.1 Gaiellaceae bacterium
TGCCGTCCCTGCGCTTGGCGCAAGAGGAGCACGGCGGCTGGCTTCCGCCTGAGGCGCTCCGCGAGGTGGCCGACGCTCTCGATCTCACTCCCGCGTACTGCGTCTCCATCGCATCGTTCTACGACCAGTTCCGGCTCGAGCCGATGGGCCGGACCGTCGTCGAGGTCTGCACGAACGTCTCCTGCGGGCTCTCGGGAGCCCAGCAAGTGCTCGAGGCTTTCGAGCGGGAGCTCGGTGTCGATGCGGGCTCGACCTCCGAGGACGGCCGGTTCTCCCTCGGCACGGTCGAGTGTCTCGGAGGCTGCGGCTGGGCGACGGTCGTCGCAATCGACAACCGCCACCGGCTTCGCGTGCAGGCCGAAGACGTCCCGGGGATCGTGGAGGAGCTCCGTGCCTGAGCACCCGCAGATCGTGTTCGCCGGCACAGACGGCGGCGCCCTCACGCGAATCGAAGACTACGCGGCGGCAGGCGGCTTCGCCCCGCTGCGCAAAGCGCGGTCGATGGCGCCGGACGACGTCATCGCAGAGCTCGAAGCGTCAGGCCTGCGTGGGCGCGGAGGTGCATTCTTCCCCACCGGGCGGAAGTGGGCGTTCGTGCCGAAGCCCGACCAGCTCGACAAACCGCACTACCTCGTCGTCAACGCCGACGAGTCCGAGCCAGGGACGTTCAAGGATCGCGAGATCATGCTTCGCGTTCCCTTCCGCTTCCTCGAGGGCTGCCTCATCGCCGCGCACGCGATTCAGTCGCAACACGTGTTCGTCTACATCCGCGGCGAGTACGAGCAGGAGTTCGAGGTGCTGCGCGACTCGCTCGAGGCGATGCGCAAGGCCGACCTTCTCGGCGGCGTCACCGTCGTCGTCCATCGCGGCGCCGGCGCGTACATCTGCGGCGAGGAGACAGCTCTGCTCGAGTCACTCGAGGGCAAGCGCGGCCAACCCCGCACGAAGCCGCCGTTCCCTGCGATCGCCGGCCTCTTCGCGGCGCCGACGGCCGTCAACAACGTCGAGTCGATCACGACCGTGACGTCGGTGCTGGAGCTCGGAGCCACCGAGTACGCGAAGCTCGGCGTCGAGGGCTCGACGGGGACGCGTGTGTTCTCGCTATCGGGAGACGTCGTGAACCCGGGGAACTACGAGCTCCCGCACGGAATCACGCTGCGCGAGCTCGTCTACGACGTGGGCGGGGGCGTGCCAGGCGGGCGGGAGCTGAAGGCGATCATTCCCGGCGGGTCGTCGACGTCGGTGCTCACGGCGGCCGAGATCGACACTCCGCTCGACTTCACGTCGCTCGTGCAGGCCGGATCCTCGATCGGGTCGGCCGGGGTCATCGTCATCGACGAGCGCTGCTGCATGGTGCAGCTCGGGATCCGGGTCTCCCAGTTCTACGAGCACGAGTCCTGCGGGAAGTGCACGCCGTGCCGCGTCGGGACGCGTTGGCTCACGCAGATTCTCCAGAAGATCGAGGACGGCCGCGCGTCGCAGCCCGACTTCGACCTCCTGCTCTCGGTCTGCGATCGGATCATGGGAAAGTGCCTGTGCCCGCTGGGTGACTCGGACGCAATCGCGGTGCTGAGCTACGTCGACCGGTTCCGCGAGGAGTACCAAGCACATATCGACCTCGGTCGCTGTCCCTTCGACGGTGAGTCGTCGCTCGAGGGGATCCTCGCGCCGTCCATGCTCCACGGTGATCACGCCGGAGTGGCGCATGTCTGAGCTCGTGACCGTTACCGTCGACGACCGCACCGTCGAAGTCCCGAAGGGCACGGGGCTCGTCGAGGCAGCGCAGGCCGCCGGAATCGAGATCCCGGTCTTCTGCTACGAGCCGCGCCTCGGCCCGCCCGTAGGTGCCTGCCGCATGTGCCTGATCGAGATCGAGGGGATGCCGAAGCTGCAGGCCGGCTGCACGCTCACGGTCGCCGACGGCATGGTCATTCACACGGCCGCGACGTCGGCCAAGGCGGCCGAGGGACAGGAGGCGACGCTCGAGTTCATCCTCGTCAACCACCCGCTCGACTGCCCGGTCTGCGACAAGGGCGGCGAGTGCCCGCTCCAGGATCTGGCCTTCCGCTACGGGCCGGGAAACACGCGCATGACGCTCCCCAAGCTCACCGTCGACAAGCCGATCCCGGTGTCGCCGCTGATCGCGCTCGACCGCGAGCGCTGCATCCTCTGCTACCGGTGCACACGCTTTTCGGAAGACGTCGCTGAGGACGGCCAGCTGATCGCCCGGAACCGCGGCGCGCGCACCGAAATCGCCACGTTCGAGGACGAGGCGTACCGCTCTCCGTTCTCGGGGAACGTGATCGAGCTCTGTCCGGTGGGGGCACTGACCTCGACGCTGTACCGCTTCGACGCCCGGCCGTGGGACATCCAAAACGTGCCGACCGTGTGCACCGCGTGTCCGGTCGGCTGCAACGTCTCCGCAACGATTCGCGAGGGAAGGGTCAGGCGCATCCTCTCGCGCAACCACCCTGAGATCGACCGCGGCTGGCTCTGCGACAAAGGTCGCTTCACGTACCCGCATCTCCGCGCCGCCGACCGGATCACAACACCGCTTCGCCGCGGAAAGAAGGGACTCGAGGAGATCACCTGGGACGAGGCGCTCGACTCGGCCGAGGAGATGTTGCGAGCCGCCGGTACCGCGATCGTCACCGCGCTCTCGGGATCGGAGACAAACGAGATCGCGTACGCGCTCGGCCGGCTCCTGCGCGGCGGTCTCGGCGCACACTCGGCCGTCCTGCCGGAGGCGACGTCGACGTCGCTCGAGGCATTCCGCCTGCCTCTCAGCGCGATCGGAGACGCGGAGATCGTCGTCGTGATCGGAGACGACCCGGTTGTCGAGAGAGCGCCGATCGTCGACCTCTGGATCAAGGAAGCACGGCGGCGAGGGGCCGACGTGGTGGTGTGCTCGCCATCAGGCGACATGCCAACTGAGCCGGGCGGTGCGGCTGCAATCTGCCTCGAGCTCGCGACGCCCCGGAGCGCGCTCGGGAAAAAGCTGAAGGCCGCGGAGCGGGCGGTGCTGATCTGGTCCGGACCGGGCGGCGGTGGGGGCGCGCGGCTCGCCGAGCTCGCGCACGAGCTCGGGCTAGAGGGTAAGCCAGGCTCGGGAGCCTTCCATCTTCCGGCCACCGCCAACGCGCTCGGCGCGGCGACCGCCTGGGCAGCGTCGGAGGACGCGGACGAGGCGAACCCGGAGCCGATCGGGCTGCTCGTGGTGTCCGGCGACGATGCCGCAGCTGACCCCAGCGTTCGCGCGCTCGCCGAGGAGGCCGAGCGCGTCATCGTGCTCACGATGTTCCACGAGCTCGCCGGCGGCTGGGCCGACCTGATCCTCCCGTCGACGGCCGCGCTCGAGCGCGACGGCACGACGATGAACCTCGAAGGTCGCGTCCAGCGTCTCCGCCGCACAGTGCTTCCTCCCTGCCCCGACGAGCTCGCGTGGATCTCGAAGCTCGCGGCACGCTTCGACGTCGAGATCTCGGCGCATGCGGCCGGAGTCTTCGAGGAGCTGGCCGGACACCTCTTCCGCGACCTGGCGCTAAACGACCTCGGGCTCCACGCGCCGCTTCCCGCCCGCCATGCGTACGAGGCGCCGGCGCCAGCAAGCTCATCGCCGGCTGTCTCGCACGAGCCGGACGGGTCTCTGCGCCTCCATCGCGTTCGCTCGCTCTTCTCGGGCCCGGCGGTCGAGCGAGTGCCGGAGCTCGACTTCCAGCGCCCTGAAGCGGTCGTTGAGCTGGCCACTGGAGATGCCGAGCAGCGCGGGATCGTTTCGGGCGACACCGTTCTCCTCCGCTCGAACGGGACCTCGCTCGAGCTCCGAGCGCGCGTGAGCAAGACGCTGATCGAGGGCGTGGCGCGCATCCCCGACGAGCACGCAGCCGACCTGCACGCCTCGGTCGAGGTGACGAAGGCCTGATGCACGTCGAGTGGTACGTGAGCCTCGTACAGGCCTTCGTGGTCATCAACCTCGTGATGGTCACGTTCGCGTATCTGACGCTCGCCGAGCGAAAGGTCATGGGGCGGATGCAGCTTCGCTACGGGCCGAATCGAGCCGGCCCCTTCGGCCTCCTGCAACCGATCGCGGACCTCCTCAAGCTGCTCAACAAAGAGAGCTTCCAGCCCGCGGCGGCGATCGGCTGGCTCTACGTCCTGGGGCCTTTCCTGGCGACGTTCACCGCGCTCACGACGTTCTCGGTCATCCCATATGGACCGGGCTGGGAGATCGGCGGCGTCTACATCCCCGGCCAGGTTGCGGATATCGACATCGCGCTGATCCTGATCTTCGCCGTCAGCTCGATCGGGATCTACGGATTCATCATCGGCGGTTGGTCGTCCGATTCGAAGTACTCCCTCCTCGGCGCCATGCGGACTTGCGCGCAGCTCGTGTCGTACGAGGTCTCTCTCGCGCTTTCCGTGCTCGGCGTCGTGATCATGGCGAAGTCGCTGTCGCTCACCGCGATCGTCGAGGCGCAGTCCGACACCGTTTGGTACGTGGTGCCCCAGTTCGTCGGGTTCCTCGTGTTCTTCCTCGCCGGCACGGCCGAGACCGCTCGCGCGCCCTTCGACTTGCCTGAGGCCGAGCAGGAGCTCGTCGCCGGCTACCACACGGAATACGGCGGGATGCGGTTCGGTCTCTTCACGATGTCCGAGTACATCAACCTGATCACGCTCTCGGGACTCTGCGTGACGCTCTTCCTCGGAGGCTGGCACGGCCCCGGCTGGGACGGGCCCAGCTGGGCAGGACCGCTCTGGTTCGTCGGAAAGCTCGTCGTCCTCCTCTTCCTGTTTATCTGGATGCGCGCGACCTTGCCGAGGCTTCGCTACGACCAGCTGATGCGCTTCGGCTGGAAGATCCTCCTGCCGGTCGCAATCCTGAACGCGATCGGCACTGCGATCGTGGTGGTGGCGGTATGACATCGCGCCTCCTCGGAGGGGCGGAGGCCGAGCGATGAGCTCCCAGCCGCTCGGCACGCTCAAGGGGTTCGCGGTCACGTTCCGGCAGATCTTCCGGAAGCCCATCACGCAGCAGTACCCCGAGTACAAGCGGCCGGTGTACCCGCGCTTCCGCGGACGGCACCGGCTCTGGAAGCAC
This sequence comes from Gaiellaceae bacterium, assembly GCA_035709545.1. Lineage (GTDB taxonomy): Bacteria > Actinomycetota > Thermoleophilia > Gaiellales > Gaiellaceae > GMQP-bins7. The sequence goes on from DASTEM010000134.1 coordinate 5,099, forward strand.
GAGAACGGGCTCGAGAAGTGCGTCGGCTGCTCCCTGTGCGCGGCCGCGTGCCCAGCGGACTGCATTCGCGTCGTCGCTGAGGAGAACACCGCCGAGAATCGCGTCTCAGCCGGCGAGCGCTACGCCCGGATCTACGAGATCAACATGAGCCGCTGCATCTTCTGCGGCTACTGCGAGCTGGCGTGCCCGTTCGATGCGATCACGCTCGGCAACGAGTTCGAGCTCGCCGAGTACTCGCGCGACGACCTCATCTACACGAAGGACATGCTCCTCGCCGAGCCGATCAAGCGCGTGCCGGTTGCCGACCGTGAGCGGTTCGACACGCCCGAGCCCACCTACAAGACGTCGAGCTGATGGGGAACGTGCTCGTCTGGATCGTCTGGTTTCTCGCCGCGGGAGGCTGCATCGGTAGCGGCGTCGCCGTCGTGAGCGTGACGAACCCGTTCTACTCGGCGCTCGCGCTCATCGGAAACCTCGCGTCGCTCGCGGTGCTCTACCTGCTGCTGGCCGCGGAGTTCCTCGCCGCCGCACAGGTGCTGGTCTACGCGGGAGCGGTCATGGTCATGTTCCTCTTCGTCGTCGCGTACCTCGGGGGACGTGCGGACGCACCGTGGGCGGGCGGCCCGCCGCTTCTCCGCACGGCGGCGGTGGTCGCAGCGGCGGCGCTGCTCGTCGAGGTCGTCGTCGTGCTCGGCCTCGCGTGGGGAGACAACCTCCAAGATCCGCCGCAGATCTCTGACTCGTTCGGTAGCCCGGCCGAGATCGGCGAGCTCTTCCTCACCGACCACCTGCTCGCGTTCGAGATCACCTCGATCGTCCTTCTTGTCGCCGCTATCGGCGGTGTCGTGCTGGGGACGACGCCGGAGAAGGACGCGGAGTAGATGGACGGACCCGACGTCGGTTGGTACCTCATCGTCGCCGCGCTGATGTTCGGGATCGGAACGCTGGGCGTGATGCTTCGGCGCAGCCCGCTGATCGTCCTCCTCTCGCTCGAGATCATGCTGAACGCGGCGAATCTGACGCTGATTGCGTTCTCGCGTCAGCACGGAAGCCTCGATGGCCAGATCTGCGCGTTG
>DASTEM010000135.1:0-2300 GCA_035709545.1 Gaiellaceae bacterium
GCCCTCGATCTGTAACTCCTGGAGCGCTCGGGTCGCCCGAGCAATCGCCAACGCTCGCGTCTCGGCCCAGACGGCGACCTTCGCGATCATCGAGTCGTAGTACGGCGGGATCTCACTTCCCTCTCGAACCGCCGTGTCGACGCGCACGCCCGGGCCGAGCGGAGGCACGAACGCCGTGACCGTTCCAGGCGCCGGAAGAAAGCCCTGCGCTGGGTCCTCGGCGTTGATCCGGATCTCGATCGCGTGCCCGCGCCTCGGCGCCCGCCCGGTGAGCTCGAGAGCTTCGCCGGACGCAATCCGCAGCTGCTCACGGACGATGTCGATTCCCGTGACGAGCTCCGAGACCGGGTGCTCGACCTGGAGACGACAGTTGACCTCGATGAAGTAGAACCCTCCGTCGGCTCCGACGAGAAACTCGAACGTTCCCGCGTTGCGGTACCCGATAGCGCGGCACGCACGCTCGACGGCGCTCTCCATCGCCTCGCGAGTCTCCGGGTCGAGCGCGGTCGACGGGGACTCCTCGATCAGCTTCTGGTGCCGCCTCTGGATCGAGCACTCGCGCTCGCCGAGCGTGAGCACGTTGCCTTCGCCGTCGCAGAGGACCTGGATCTCGACATGGCGCGCGGGCGAGATCGCCTTCTCGACGTAGAGCGAGCCGTTCCCAAAGGCGGCGTCGGCCTCCGCGCTCGCCGATGCGTAGGCGGCTTCGAGCTCTCCCTCGGAGGCGACGAGCCTCATTCCCTTGCCACCGCCACCCGCGGACGCTTTCAGCAGCACGGGGAGCCCTGCCTCGACGGCAGCGCCTCGGAGACCGGCGAGATCGACGGCGCCATTCGAGCCGGGAACGAGCGGCACTCCCGCCGCACGCATCGCCTCCTTCGCGCGCACCTTGTCCCCCATCTGCTCGACGACGTCCGCTGACGGGCCGATGAAGACGAGGCCACTGTCCTCGCACGCCCGCACGAACTCGGCGTTCTCCGCGAGGAATCCGTAACCCGGATGCACCGCTTCGCAGCCGGTCGTCTCGGCGGCAGCGACGACGTTCGAGATGAGGAGGTAGCTCTCGGCTGACGCAGGCGGGCCGATGCAGACCGCCTGGTCGGCGAGCTCGACGTGTGCAGCATCCCGGTCCGCAGTCGAGTAGACCGCGACAGCCTCGACGCCGAGCTCGTACAGCGCGCGGATCACGCGTACGGCAATCTCGCCTCGATTCGCCACGAGGACGCGCGAGAACACGTCGGACCTAAACCGCGGGCGGCGCGAGAATCGGCTCGATCTCGAACAGGAGCTGTCCGAACTCGACCGGCTGCGCGTTCTCGACGTGAATGGCCCGGATGGCTCCCTCGGTCTCGGCTTTCAGCTCGTTGAAGAGCTTCATCGCCTCGAGGATGCAAAGCGTCTGTCCGGCGACGACGGTGTCACCGATGTCCACGAAGGCCGGCGCGCCGGGATTCGGCGCACGATAGAAGACGCCAACCATCGGGGACTCGACGCGGACGACGCCATCCGACACGCGTCGCGAAGGTGCCGGCGGCTCCGTGTCAGCCTCGACGACGGGCGCGAATGGGAAAGCGGCGACTGGGTCGTCCGCCCTACGGACCGACACCCGCAAGCCCTCGTCCTCGATCTCGATCTCGCCGACGCCCGACTCCTGCACGATCTTGACGAGCTCGCGTATGCGCTCCCCGCGCTCGGCATCGGCGTCCGCGGCCACAAGGACGGTCTCGCGCGAGTGGCGCGCGCGGATCATCCGCAGGAGCTCCTCCGCCTCGGTGCCGAACATTGCGATGAGGACGAGCTCCTCCTCGCTCGCCGCGAGACCTTCGGCCTGCTCACGGACATCCTCCGTCGTCACAGGGTCCTCTGCAGGGAGCGCGCCCGGGGAGAGGAGCTCGACCGCGCGCTCGACGGTCGGATCGATCTGCTCGGGCGTGACGCCGTAGCCGCCCTGGACCAGCTCGCGGAACTCGTCGATGACCGTGCCGTAGCGCCTCGCCTCGAGCACGTGGAGGAGCGCCTGCGAAGCGAGGATCTGTCCGATCGGCGCCGCGAGTGGAGGCCATCCCGCCTCGGCGCGCACGCGGCCGACCTCCTCGAGCACCTCGAGCAGGCGATCTGCTGCTGCGTGAGCACGCAGGTGGACCTCGAGCGCGGCGACGAGCCCGGCGGGGAGGTCGTACTCGGCTGCTCGTACAGCGATGCGTGGAGCGACGGGGGCGACCGGCTCGTCGCCGATGAACTCGTCGATGACGTCCGCAGCCTCCCAGAGCTTGTCGGCGTCGAGCCCGGTCGCATGCCCC
>DASTEM010000136.1:0-10778 GCA_035709545.1 Gaiellaceae bacterium
GACGGGTGGGAGCGAAGCTCCCAGCTCGCCGCGGAGGATGCTGTCCTCAGGTGCCGGGAGGCGGGCGTCCGGTGGATCCTGTGCACGGCGATCGAGCGTGACGGGACGCTCGCCGGGCCGAACATCGAGCTCCTCGGGCGCGTCTGCGAGCTCTCCGGGCTTCCGGTGCTCGCCGCGGGAGGGGTCCGCACGATCGACGATCTCAGGGCAGTCGAGGCGGTCGGCTGCGAGGGCGCGATCGTCGGGCGCGCGCTCCTCGACGGAACCGTGCCTCTGTCTGTCTTTGCCGGTGGGCAGCGCTCGGGGACCGGCTGAACCCGTTTTCGGCGGAGCGCGGTCTACACTCGTTGTCCGATGGCGATCACCGAGTCGACGTGGACACCCTCCTCGTGGCGCGAGCTTCCAGCCCGGCAGCAGCCCGCGTGGCCTGACGCTGCTGCGCTTGCGTCCGCGCGCGAGCGACTCGCTGGGTTGCCGCCGCTGGTCTTCGCGGGCGAGGCGCGAGCGCTCCTCGCCGGACTTGGCGAGGTCTGCGAAGGCCGCGCGTTCCTGCTCCAGGCCGGCGACTGCGTCGAATCCTTTCGAGACGTCTCTGCGCCGGCGATCCGCGAAAAGCTGAAGGTGCTGCTCCAGATGTCGGCCGTGCTGACCTACGGCGCGACGCTTCCGGTGATCAGAGTCGGCCGCATCGCGGGCCAGTTCGCGAAGCCCCGCAGCGAGCCGACCGAGATCGTGGACGGCGTCGAGGTTCCCTCGTTCCGCGGTCATGTCGTGCACTCCGACGAGCCGACGCCCGAGGCGCGCATCCCCGATCCCGAGCGAATGATCCAGGGTTATTACCAGGCCGCATCGACGCTGAACTTGCTGCGGGCGTTCACGAAGGGCGGCTTTGCCGACCTGACTCACGTACACACGTGGAATCGCGAGTTCGTCGCGAGCTCCCCGGCCGGGCAGCGGTACGAGGCGCTCGCGGGCGAGATCGAGCGCGCTCTACGTTTCATGCAGGCGATCGGTATCGACCTCGCGAGCGAGCGCACGCTGCACGAGGTCGACGTGTGGACGAGCCACGAGGGGCTACTGCTCGAGTACGAAGAGGCGCTGACACGCCGAGACTCGCTCACTGGACAGCCCTACGATTGCTCGGCGCACCTGCTGTGGATCGGAGACAGGACGCGCAATCTCGACGGCGCGCACGTCGAGTTCTTCTCGGGCGTGTTGAACCCGATTGCCGTGAAGCTCGGCCCGAGCGCGACGTCGGAGGAGGCCGTCGGGCTGACGGAGAGGCTCAACCCGGATCGGATCCCGGGCCGGCTCACGTTCATCACGCGCATGGGGGCGAAGCATGCGGGCGACGCCCTGCCGCCGCTCCTTCGAGCCGTGCGCGAGGCGGGAGCGCCGGTCGTATGGGTGTGCGATCCGATGCACGGCAACCTCGTTCGCACGCCCTCGGGAACGAAGACGCGGCACTTCGAGGCGATCATGGAGGAGCTCCAGGTGTTCTTCGCCGTTCACCGCGAGGAAGGCTCGTGGCCCGGGGGAGTCCACCTCGAGTTCACGGGTGAGGACGTCACAGAGTGCCTCGGCGGCTCCGAGGCGGTGCTCGAGGAGCAGCTCGACCATCGGTACGAGACACTCTGCGATCCACGTTTGAACGGGCGCCAGTCGCTTGATCTCGCGTTTCGCGTCGCCGAGCTCATGCGAGCGGTCTGACGATCGGGTCGACAGTGCGGCTGGCCGTTGTCGGGACCGGGCTGATCGGCGCATCCGCGGGCCTCGCTGCGCGACGCTCGGACGCAGTCACGGTCCTGGGCTGGGACGAGGATCCCGCGACCCTCGACGTCGCCGCGGAGCGGGGTGCAGTCGATCCGGCGAGCTCGCTCGACGAAGCGCTGGTCGATGCGGACGTCGCGCTCGTCGCAGTCCCGGTCGCGGTGCTTCCGACCGTCGTGAGCACGGTTCTCGAGCATGCGCCTGCGTCGTGCGCCGTCACCGACGTCGGATCGACGAAGGGCGCCGTTTGTGCCGCGGTCGGCGAGGACCGGCGCTTCGTCGGAGGCCATCCGATCTGCGGCGCCGAGACGCGCGGTCCCGGCCGCGCGAGCGCAGACCTCTTCGAGGGCGCGACCTGGTTTCTGACGCCGTTGGCGACAACTGAGCCAGACCGGTACCGCGCTGTGCATTCCTTCGTCGCCTCGCTCGGCGCCCGGCCTTCCGCGATCGATCCGGCGGCCCACGATCTGCTGGTTGCGGTGACGAGCCACCTCCCGCACGCGCTCGCAAACGTCCTGCTCAACCAGGCGGGAGCATCACGCGTCGAGGGAAACGACCCTCTCGCGGCGGCAGGGGGCTCGCTGCGCGACATGACGCGGATCGCCGGCGCGAACCCGCGCATCTGGGTGGACATCTTCCTCGAGAATCGCGAGGCCCTCGCACGCGCGCTCGCCGAGCACCGGCGCCGCGTGGAGCAGCTCGAAGCCGCTCTCGCCGGCGGCGATGCGGGCTATCTCGCTCGTTGGATCGGCGAGGCAACCGGCAACCGGCGCCGGATGCTCGAGACGGCGTACGAGGACGCCGGCGCGCTCCATCGCATGCGGGTGCACGTTCCGGACCGGCCGGGTGTGCTTGCCGGAGTCTTCCAGGCTCTCGGCGCGGCGAGGATCAACGTCGAGGACTTCGAGCTGGAGCACCTTTCACCGGATCGAGGTGGGACGCTGACGATCCTCGTCGGCGGCGAAAGCGACGCGACGGCCGCAGCGCGCCTCCTCGAGGAGCAGGGGTACGGAGTGGTCGTCGCTCCCGTGCTCGACGAGTAGCTCCCGACTACGACTGGTGCCCGGTTCAAGCCACGCACCCCGACCCTGGGATGACCGATGCCTGACTTCAGCCAGGCATCCGCGTTTCGGATTGCGTGTCCGAGACTTGACAGGCGCGTGTGCGGGTCCTCACACTGTGACTTCCGATGCCCGGCGGGATACCCGCATCGACATCCGTAGCCACGGCCGTGGACGTATCCGTCTGCGGCTCGGGCATTGAGCTCATCCTGATTCTCCCCCTCTAGGGGGAGATTTCGCTCACGCGCCGCGCTCGGCGCACACGTCCACCGAAGAACACCAGAGGTGCGTCCTCGGGTGACCCCGACAGGAGGAGCAGAGAAGTGGCACGACGCCGCAGGATCACGATCTTCGACACAGCCGCGTTCGCGCGCACCCGCGTCGAGGTTGTCAACGCGACGAAGATCTGCGAGTGGATGCCCGCTGCCACGGGCCAGGGGACGCGCCGATGACGAACCCCACGCGATACACCGTCGCTTGCCTCTCCGGGCACGGGGTCGGGGCGGAGGTCATGGCCGAGGCGAGCCGCGCGTTCGCTCACGTGGCTCGGCTCCACGGGTTCCTGGTCGATGAGGTCCACAGGCCGTTCGGCGCCGAGGCGTTCGCGCAGTCCGGCCGCTCGCTGCCGACGGAGACGAGACGCGCGACACTCGACGCGCAGGCCATCCTCGTCGGCGCCGCCAACGAGCCGGCGCTGGCCGGTGTCGAGTCCGAGCTTGATCTGCGCGCTCGCGTCGATCGTGTCGTCTTCGCGCCGCGCGGCGCCGTCACCATCGTGAGCCCTCTCGGCGATGCCGCGCCTCAGTGGGCTCTCGAGCACGCCTTCGACATTGCGTGCTCGAGCCGCGCGAGCGTGACCGCCGTGGGTGGAGACGTCGCCTGGAAGACTCTCGTCAAGGAGGAGGCAGCGCGCCATGCGGGCGTACTCGTCGAGCTCGTGCCCATGAACACGGCCGTCTCCGGGCTCGCCTTCGACCCCGGCCGCTTCGACGTCGTCGTCACTCCCGCGCCGTTCGCCGAGCCGCTTGTGGGGCTCGTGGCGCACGGCCATCGTCCCCGGGTCGTCGCATCGGGTCGCCTCGCACGCACCGGGCCGAGCGTCTTCGCTCCCGCGCACGGCGCGGCGGAGGACATCGCCGGCCAGGGTGTCGCGAACCCCGCGTCGATGCTGCTCGCGGCGGCACTCCTGCTCGGCGAGGGTCTGGGCGAGAGGCGTGCTGCCGAGACGCTCTCGGGCGCAGTCCTGCAGGCGTGCTCCGACGGCGTGGGCACCCCCGACACCGTCTCGACCGGTGTCGGTGCGACGACGCGCGAGTTCGCGGATGTCGTTCTGTCCGGACTCGCGTCTGCGCTGACGAGCGCCGAGTTCTACCGGGAAGCAGTGGCATGAAGGGAAACGGAGCAGACGCGATCCTGCGCTCGCTCGAGGCCGAAGGCGTCGATGTCGTCTTCGGGCTTCCGGGCGGCGCGATCCTGCCTACGTATGACGCGTTCGCACGCGGGACCACGGTGCGTCACGTCCTGGCGCGCCACGAGCAGGGTGCAGGCCATATGGCCGAGGGATACGCGCGTGCCACTGGGAGGGTCGGTGTGGCCATCGCGACGTCCGGCCCAGGCGCGACGAACCTCGTGACACCGATTGCCGACGCGTGGATGGACTCGACGCCCCTCGTCTGCATCACAGGCCAGGTGCGATCGCACCTCATCGGAACCGATGCGTTCCAGGAATGCGACATCACCGGGATCACGATTCCCGTCGTCAAGCACTCGTGGCTCGTGCAGGATGTCGAGGAGCTGCCGCACGCCATCAAGGCCGCGTTCCATGTTGCGCGTACCGGCCGTTGTGGGCCCGTTCTCGTTGACGTCCCGCGCGACGTGCAGGAGCAGGCGCTCGACTTCGTGTACCCGGACGAGGTCGAGCTCCCAGGTTGGAAGCCGCCGCGGCAGGGCCACCCTCGCCAGATCAAGGTCGCGGCAGAGGCGCTGGCACGAGCCGAGCGGCCGGTGCTGTACGTCGGCGGCGGTGTCCTGAACGCCGACGCGTGCGGCGAGCTCCTCGAGCTAGCGGAGTTCGGACAGCTGCCGGTCGTCACGACGCTCATGGGCAAGAGCAGCTTCCCCGAGACGCACGAGCTCCACTTCGGCTGGCCGGGCATGCACGGCCCGAAGTGGTCGAACTGGGCGATGAACAAGTGCGACCTGCTCGTCGCCGTCGGCGCCCGCTTCGACGACCGTGTCACCGGCAAGCTGTCGGCCTTCGCGCCCGGCGCGACGGTGATCCACCTAGATATCGACTCTGCAGAGATCGGAAAGCTCCGCCAGGCGGACATCCCCGTTGTCGGCCCCTTGAAGCAGGTGCTTGCCGACCTCGCGGACGAGCTGCGCGCACTCCACGGATCCGGGAACGCCGCAGTAACCCGGACCGAGCCATGGCTGCGCCAGCTCGCCGCCTGGCGCGAGGAGTTCCCTCTCCGCTACGGCTCGGACGGCGACATGCTCAAGCCTCAGCTCGTGCTCGAGACGTTGCAGGAGCTCGGGTCCGGGCGCGACGTCATCTGGACTACTGGCGTCGGCCAGCACCAGATGTGGGCGATGCAGTACCTGCTCTGCGACCGGCCGCGGACGTTCATCACGTCGGGAGGGCTAGGGACGATGGGCTACGGAGTGCCCGCCGCGATCGGCGCCAAGGCGGCACGCCCCGAGGCGACGGTCGTCTGCGTGGACGGAGACGGCTGCTTCCAGATGACGGGACAGGAGCTCGCGACCGCGGTGCTCGAGAATCTCCCGATCGTGGTCGTCATCGTGAACAACGGCTATCTCGGGATGGTTCGCCAGTGGCAGGACATGTTCTTCGACGAGCGCTTCTCCGAGGTGCACTTGACTCACCACGTGCCGGACTACGCACGACTTGCCGAGGCTTACGGGGCGGTCGGGTTCACGGTCGAGAGCGAGGACGAGCTCGGAGGCGCGCTCGAGGAAGCGATGACGTGTGGCCGGACGGCAGTCGTCGACGCGCGTGTCGATCCGCGCGAGCACTGCTTCCCGATGATCCCGGCCGGCGCAGCGGCGCTCGACCTCGTCGAGTATCAGGATCGCGATGCGGTCGAAGTCGAGGCGCTGTGAGACACACCCTTTCCGTGCTTCTGGAGAACAAGCCCGGTGCGCTCATGCGCATTTCGAGCATGTTCGCCCGCCGAGGCTTCAACATCGAGAGCCTCGCGGTTGGCCCGACGGAGCGCCATGACGTCTCGCGAATCACACTGCGCGTCGACTGCGAGCAGCATCCCCTCGAGCAGATCGAGAAGCAAATGCACAAGCTGGTCAACGTCCTGCGGGTTAGCGAGCTCGAGCCCGACGACTCGGTCGAGCGCGAGCTCGCGCTCCTCAAGGTCTCAGCCCCCTCCGCTAAGCGCGGCGAGCTCATCGCGCTGTCCCAGGCGTTCAACGCCCGTGTGGCCGATCTCGGGTCGGACGCGATCGTGTTCGAGATCGTTGGCCATCCCGAGGAGATCGACTCGTTCGAGGAGCTCGTGCGCCCACACGGGCTCAAGGAGCTCGTTCGGACAGGCAGAATCGGGCTCGGCCGCGCCTCGGCTACGAGTCGCAACAACCGCAAGCAGCACGTTCTCCGCTAATCGCACACGTCACGAAGGAGCTCTCATGGCCACGATCCACCGCGAAGGCAACCTCGATCTTCTCTCCGGCAAAGTCGCGATCGTCGGCTACGGCAGCCAGGGTCATGCCCATGCCCTGAACCTGCGCGACTCGGGCATCGAGGTCGAAGTCGGCCTCCGCGAGGGGAGCCCTTCTCGCGCAGCGGCCGAGGATGCCGGCCTCACCGTCGGCACGGTGGTCGAAGCCGTCACCGGGGCGCAGGTCGTCTCGTTCCTTCTCCCCGACCAAGTGCAGCCGCGCGTCTACGCGGAGGACGTCTCGCCGAACCTCGGCTCCGCCGCGGCCCTACTCTTCGCCCACGGCTTCAACGTCCACTACGGGCGCATCGCACCTCCGGCGGGACACGACGTCATCATGGTCGCTCCCAAGGGGCCTGGCCATATCGTCCGAAGGCTTTTCGAAGAGGGATTCGGGACACCGGCGATCGTTGCCGTCGCGCAGGATGCGAGCGGCGGGGCGCGCGAGCTCGCGCTCGCCTACGGCGTCGGGATCGGCGCAGCTCGTGCCGGGATGATCGAGACGACCTTCGCCGAGGAGACCGAGACCGACCTCTTCGGCGAGCAGGCTGTCCTTTGCGGCGGCGTCACCGAGCTCGTTCGCGCCGGTTTCGAGACGCTCGTCGAAGCCGGGTACCAGCCCGAGATCGCGTACTACGAGTGCCTCCACGAGCTGAAGCTGATCGTCGACCTGATCTGGGAGGGCGGGCTCACCGGAATGCGGTACTCGGTGTCCGACACGGCCGAGTACGGCGATCTCACGCGCGGCCCGCGCGTCGTCGACGACCACGTCAGGGAGACGATGCGCACGCTTCTCTCCGAGATCCGCTCCGGTGTCTTCGCGAAGGAGTGGATCGCCGAGATGGATGCGGGCGAGCCGCACCTCGCGGAGCTCCGCGAGCAGGCCAAGAGCCAGGTGCTGGAGCAGGTGGGCCCGGAGCTGCGTGCGTTGATGCGCCGTGAGGGCGCCGAGGTGAAGGCTGGCTAGCCAAGTCGCGGGAGGCAGCATCGAGGTCGGCGTCGGGCTCCTCGGCTACGGGACTGTCGGCGCCGCGGTCAATCGACTACTCGTCGAGAACGCGGACGACATCGAGCGCGCGACCGGGCACCGCCTTCGCGTCGTGCGCGCGCTCGTACGCGACCTCGACGCCGAGCGCGACTTCCAGCCCGAGCCGGGCGTCCTGACGACCGCCGCCGAAGAGATCCTTGGCGACCCGTCGATCGGCCTCGTCGCAGAAGTCTTGGGGGGAATCGAGCCGGCCGGGAGCTACGTCCTCGAGCTGCTCGGCGCGGGCAAGCCCGTGGTCACCGCCAACAAGCAGCTCGTGGCGCGCCGCGGCGCCGAGCTTTTCGCGGCTGCCGCGCAAGCCGGAGTCCAGCTGCGCTTCGAGGCAAGCGTGTGCGCTGCGATACCGGTGATCAAGGTGCTCCGCGAGTCGCTGATCGCGACGAACGTCCACCGCGTCCTCGGGATCGTCAACGGAACGACGAACTTCTTGCTCACCGAGATGGAGGGCGGTTCGGCGTTTGTGGAGGCGCTCGCGGAGGCACAGCGCCGCGGCTTCGCCGAAGCCGATCCCTCGGACGACGTCTCCGGTGCCGATGCGGCCGCGAAGATGGCGATCCTTGCGACGATCGCGTTCGGGTCTCGGGTCACGCTCGATGAGGTCGAGTACGCGGGCATCGAGTCCATCGAGCCGCATCATCTCGTTGCCGCGCGGGAGCTCGAGATGGCCGTCCGGCTCGTGGGCTCTGCGACCCTGGTCGACGGGCAGCTCGACGTTCGCGTTCGTCCCGCGTTCGTCGACCGTCACCATCCGCTCGCCGCTGTCGAGGGTGCATTCAATGCGGTCATGCTCCAGGGCGACGCGATCCGCGAGATCATGCTCGAGGGACCGGGCGCGGGTGGGATCGAGACGGCGTCCGCCGTCGTGGCGGACATGGTGAGCATCATCGGCACCGCGGCGACCGGCTTTCTCCAGAACGACCCCTGCTGGCGAACGCTCCCGAGGCTTCCCGCCGGGGAGCTCCGCTCTCCGTACTACGTCCACCTCGAGGTCGACGACCGGCCCGGTGTGCTCGCCGAGATCGCGCGCCGCCTCGCCTCGCACGAGCTGTCGGTCGCGCGGCTGATCCAGGTCCCCGTCGACGGGGGCGCCGCATTGCACGTCGTTCTCCACGAGGCTTCGGAGAGCGACCTCGACGGGGCGCTCGCCGAGATCGAGCGCCTGGACGAGGTTCGCGGCGCTCCGTCTGCGCTTCCGGTCATCTCGGACCGAGGTGTCGTCGAGCTCGGCTGGGCATAGGCACTTTCGGCTGCGCAGAAAGTGCCTAGAGAGGCAAAGAAGCGATAGAAAGAGGCATGACGTCGCTGATTGAGCGATACCGGGAGCGGCTTCCGGTCGGTGACGCGACGCCGATCGTCACGCTCGGGGAGGGCTCCACGCCGCTCCTCCCTGCGCCCCGTCTCTCGCAGCGGCTCGGCATCGATCTGTATCTGAAGTGGGAGGGTGCGAACCCGACCGGCAGCTTCAAGGACCGCGGGATGACGGTTGCCATCTCGAAGGCGCTCGAGCAGGGTGTGCGAGCTGTCATCTGCGCGTCGACCGGGAACACAGCGGCGTCCGCGGCGGCTTACGCCACTCGCGCCGGCCTCGTTCCCGTCGTGCTACAGCCCGCCGGCGCGGTCGCGAGCGGAAAGGTGGCGCAGGCCCTCGCCGTGGGGGCGCGCGTCCTCGCCGTACGTGGAAGCTTCGACGAGGCACTTGCGGCGGCTCGCGTGCTCGCCGATCGCGGTACCCACGTGCTCGTCAACTCGCTCAACCCGTTCCGCATCGAGGGCCAGAAGACCGCGGCGTTCGAGATCGTCGAGGAGCTCGGCAGCGCGCCGGACGTGCTCGCGCTTCCCTACGGGGGCGGCGGCAACCTGTGCGCGTACGCGCGCGGGTTTGACGAGGCCGGAGCCGAGCCTCCGGCGATTCATGCGGGCGAGGCGGCCGACCGCGCGACGACCGCTGCGTCGGCGATCCGCATCGCCGATCCCGCGCACGCCAAGGCTGTGGCCGACGTCATGCGAGCCTCGAACGGCGCGGTCGTCTCGCTCTCGGATGACGCGATCTTGAGAGCCTGGCGGGCGCTCGCGCTCGAGGAAGGGCTTTTCTGCGAGCTTGCCTCCGCGGCCGGGCTCGCCGCGCTCGAGGAGCGCCCGGTCGAGCGCGGCGCGCGCGTCGTCTGCGTCGTCACGGGCCACGGACTGAAGGATCCGGAGACTGCCGCTCGCCTAAGCGGAGCTCCCTTCACCGTCGACGCCGATCCCGACGCGATCGCGGAGGCGGCGAGTTGAATGTGCTCGCGCGCGTTCGTGCGCCGGCGAGCACGGCGAACCTCGGCCCGGGGTTCGACTGCGCAGCAGTCGCGCTCGATCTGTGGAACGAGGTCGAGGTCGGCGAGGGAGACGGCGAGCTCGACACCGAGCACCTCGGCGTTCGCGCCTTCGCGCGTATCGCTTCCGCGGAGGGGAAGAGCTTCCGCTTCACCGACCGGATACCGCGCGAGCGCGGACTCGGGTCGAGCGCGGCCGTGATCGCGCTCGGTCTCGTCGCAGCCTCGGTCGTCTCGGGGAGCGATGCTGCACTCGAGGACCTTCTGGGCGAGGGAGTCGCCCTCGAAGGCCACGCCGACAACCTCGCGGCTGCACTGGCAGGCGGTGTTTGCCTGACCTGGGGAAATCGGATCGCGCGCGTCGCCGACAGCCCGCCCGCGGTGCCGATCGCGCTCGTCCCCGATACGAAGGTCTCCACCGAAGCGGCGCGAAGCGCCCTGCCACGAGAAGTGGCTCACGCGGATGCGACGTTCACGGCCGCGCGCGCGGCTCTGCTCGGCGCCGCGCTCGCCTCCGGCTCGGAGGAGCTTTTCGCCGAGGCGCTCGAGGATCGCCTGCACGAGCCGTACCGGTCGCAGGGCGCTCCGCTGCTCGAACGCATCCGCGAGGACCTGCCGGCGGGCGCTCTCGGCGTGACAATCTCCGGGTCGGGCCCGTCTGTCATCGTCTGGGCCCGCCCGCACGCCGCGACCGGCTGCGCGCAGGAGTTGACTCTCCAGTATCCCGATGTCCGTGTCATCGAGCTCGCCGTCTCGCCGAGAGGAGCCCACGCACTGTGACTGCCGACCCGTATCAGCGCCCGTCCGACCCGGCCAAGCGCCGAAGCGCCGCGCTCACCGACGGCCCCGACCGCGCGCCCGCGCGCGCGATGCTGAAGGGCATCGGGCTGACGGA
>DASTEM010000137.1:0-3799 GCA_035709545.1 Gaiellaceae bacterium
GGAGAAGGGCGTGATCCTCGAGGAGATGAACGTCTACCTCGACACCCCGCAGCGCTACGTCGGGAACGTCTACGACCGGCTGCTCTACGCCGACCAGCCGCTCGGTTGGGACGTCCTCGGGACGAAGGAGACGATCGAAGCGACGACGCGCGAGACGTTCACCTCGTACCTGGATGCCTGGTATCGGCCCGAGCGGATCGTTGTCGGCGTCGGCGGACGGATCGGCGAGGGGCTCTCCGAGCGCCTCGAGGAGCTCCTCGGAGGCATCGAGCCGACTCCAACCGGAACGGCCGTGCAGGTCGAGCTCCCGCCCGATGCGTCACCCGTGGCTCTGTTCACGAAAGCATCGGAGCAGGCGCACCTCATCCTCGGTGTTCGGGGATATCCGATCGGACATCCGAATCGCTACGCACTGCAGCTGCTCGCGGTCGTGCTCGGGGGCGGGATGTCGTCGCGACTCTTCACCGAGGTGCGGGAGAAGCGAGGGCTCGCGTACTACGTTCACGCCTCGCACAGCGCCTACACCGACGTCGGCACGTTCTACTCCGGCGCCGGGGTCGACGTCGACCGCGTCGACGAGGCGATCACGACCATCCTCGGTGAGCTCCGCAAGATCGCCGCGGAGCCCGTCCCCGCGGACGAGCTCGAGAAGGCGCGCGGCTACGCAAAGGGACGATTCGTGCTCAGGCTCGAGACGCCGCAGGGGACGATCCAGTACGGCCTTCGTCGCGAGGTGCTCGAGGGCGAGATCGAGGAGCCGGACGAGCTGCTCGCGCGGCTCGACGAGGTTACGGTCGAGGACGTTCAGCGCGTGGCACGGGACCTCTTCGAGGACAAGCGTCTCTACCTCGCCCTCGTTGGGCCGTTCGACGATCCAGCTCGCTTCGAGAAGCTGCTCGCCGGCTGACCAGGCGCGGTACTCTCGTGAGCCGTGCCACATGTCACGGCGAACGGCGCGCGGCTCTACTACGAGGAGCGCGGCTCCGGGGCGCCGATCCTCGGCCTTCACGGCGCCGGGAGTTCGGCGATCTTCTGGGAGGACGCCGCGCAGAGGCTGAGCGGGCTCGGTCGCGTGATCACGTACGACCGCCGAGGATCGTGGCGGAGCGAACGCCCGGAGCCCTACGACGTGACGAGCGTACGGGAGCACGCTCAGGACGCGCTCGCCCTCCTGCGTGAGCTGGATGCCGAGCCGGCAATACTGATCGGCCGGAGCTACGGCGGCACGATCGCGCTCGACCTCGCGCTGCGCCACGCGGGGTCCGTGGTTGCGATCGCCCTCCTCGAGGCCGGCCCGATGGGGCTCGCGCACGAGTACGACGCGTGGTTTACCTCGGTTCGGGCCAGGGTCGAGGACGTTGACGTCGACGAGATCGGCGAGACGGTCCTCCGTGAGGTGTTCGGAGCGTGGGAGGAGCTGCCGCAGGTATGGCGAGACGTCTTCACGGCGAACGGACATGCTCTCCTCGCCGAGCTCCGCGGCGAGGAGCGGACCGACAACGATCGGCTCGGAGAACTCAGCGTCCCCGCACTCGTCGTGACTGCGGATGCCTCGCCGGAACCGATCCAGCGAGCGTCCGAGGCGCTGGCGCGCGCACTGTCGCAAGCGCGATCAGTGCGGGTCGGTGGAGACCATGCGATCGACCCAGCAGGCCCGGAGGTGCTCGCCTTCCTCTCGGAGGTTCTGGCCCAACGAGCCCGCGCGTAGACTCGCGCGAGTGAGCGACGAACGCGAGCTCCTCAGGCGTACGGCCGCGATCGCAGCAGACTTCGTCGGGTCGCTCGACGAGCGCTCGATCTGGCCTCCCGCAGGCGTCGACGAGCTGCGGGCAGCGCTCGGCGGGCCCCTGCCAGATGGCCCGAGCGATCCCGTGAAGGTCATCGAGGAGCTCTCTGCTGTCGCCGAGCGTGGGGTTGTCGCGATTCCGAGCGGACGGTACTTCGGCTTCGTCATCGGCGGCGCGCTGCCGGCGGCTTTGGCAGCAGACTGGCTCACGTCGACCTGGGATCAAAACGCGGGGCTCGTTGTGTGCGGCCCAGCCGCCGCTGTCGTCGAGGAGGTGGTCGGGGACTGGCTCAAGGACCTCCTCCGACTGCCGCGCGATGCTTCCTTCGCCCTGGTGACCGGTTGCCAGATGGCGCACACGACATGCCTCGCGGCCGCCCGGCACAGCGTGCTGGCGCGCACGGGCTGGGACGTGGAGCGCGACGGGCTGGCCACCGCGCCCCAGATCCGAGTTCTTGCGAGCGCGAAACGTCATTCGACGATCGACCGCTCGCTTCGCCTGCTCGGCCTTGGCACTGCGTCCGTCACCGAGATCCCGGCCGACGGTCAGGGGCGTATGGTCGTCGGCGAGCTCGCCTCGACACTCGGCTCCGGCGAAGGGCCGACAATCGTCTGCGCGCAGGCCGGAGAGGTGAACACTGGGTCGTTCGACGACCTCGAGGCGATCGCCGATCTCGCCGAGGCCGCCGGCGCCTGGCTCCATGTCGATGGAGCGTTCGGGCTGTGGGCGGCGGCCTCACCGCGTCTCCGAGGGCTGATCGCTGGAGCGGAGCGTGCGGATTCGTGGGCGACCGACGCCCACAAGTGGCTTAACGTGCCCTACGACTGCGGGATCGCGTTCGTCGCCGACCCGAAGCCTCACCGTGCTGCGATGGCGGTACGCGCGGCTTATCTTGTCCAGGACGAAGCAGCCCGCGACCAGATGGACTGGACACCCGAGTTCTCGCGGCGCGCGCGCGGGTTCGCCGTCTACGCGGGGCTACGGTCGCTCGGGCGGTCAGGAGTCGCCGAGCTCGTCGAGCGCTCGTGCGCTCGCGCCACGCAGTTCGCCTCGGTGATCCAGGGTCTGCCGGGATGCGAGGTTCTGAATCAGGTTGTCCTCAATCAGGTCCTCTTCCGGTTCGCCGACGACGTGACGACCGATGCGATTCTCGCCTCGGTACAGGCCAGTGGCGAGGCCTGGATGAGCGGCACGCAGTGGGACGGTCGGTCGGCGATTCGACTGTCAGTCTCCAACTGGCGGACGACCGAAACAGACATTGACCGTACCGTTGCGGCGTTCGGGGCCGCGCTCGCATCCGTCTCGGGCTGAGCTCACTCCTCGGTGGGCTGGGCGAGCGCGCGATCGTGGATCTCGGCCACGACCGCCGGATCGGCGAGCGTCGTCGTGTCGCCGAGCGGCCGATCCTCCGCGACGTCCTTGAGCAGGCGACGCATGATCTTTCCCGAGCGAGTCTTCGGCAGTTCGGGCGTGAAGACGATGTTCGCGGGCTTGGCGATCGGCCCGATCTTCAGGGCCACGTGGTTGCGGAGCTCCTCGAGCCGCTCGACTGTGCCGTCCTGGCCACCCTTCAGCGTCACGAACGCGACGATCGCCTGTCCCGTGAGCGCATCGGCGCGCCCGCATACCGCAGCCTCGGCCACGCTCGGGTGGTCGACGAGCGCCGACTCCACCTCGATCGTCGAGATGCGATGGCCTGACACGTTCATGACGTCGTCGACGCGTCCCAGCAGCCAGAAGTCACCGTCCTCGTCGATTCGGGCGCCGTCACCTGCGAAGTAGAGGCCCGGGAAGCGCTCCCAGTACGTCGCCCGGTAGCGGGCATCGTCGCCGTAGATCCCCCGCAGCATCGCGGGCCACGGCTTCTTGAGAACGAGGTAGCCGCCTCCGCCCGGGCCAACCTCCTCGCCGCGGTCGTTGACCACTCCGGCCTCGACTCCGGGGAACGGCTTTGTCGCCGAGCCGGGCTTTGTCGTCGTGACGCCGGGGAGCGGAGTGATCAGGATCATTCC
>DASTEM010000138.1:0-5997 GCA_035709545.1 Gaiellaceae bacterium
TGCGCCGGCGACAAGGACCGATCCTTCGACGGCGAGCTGAGGCGGCGCTCCCGGCGCGACCGCTGCCGCCGTCTCGAGCAGCCCGTCCGGGGTCCCGGTACGTCCGCTGCCCGCATTGATCAGGACGAAGCTGCCCGTGCCGTACGTGACCTTGGCCTCGCCGGCCGAGAAGCAGCCCTGGCCGAAGAGCGCCGCCTGCTGGTCACCGGCGATCCCCGCGATGGGCACTTCCGCGCCGAGCAGCTCGCCGTGACCGACGAGTCCGCTCGAGGGCACCACCTTGGGGAGCAGTGTCCGTTCGATGCGAAACAACGAGAGGAGCTCGTCGTCCCAGTCGCGTGCGTCGAGCCCGAGCAGCAGCGTCCGCGACGCGTTCGTTTCGTCGCTGACGTGAGCGGCGCCCGCAGTCAGCTTCCAGACGAGCCACGAGTCGACGGTTCCGAAGGCGAGATCCGCTTGCGACCGGTCTGTATGCCGCAGGATCCATTCGAGCTTGGTCGCCGAGAAGTAGGGATCGGGGAGGAGACCAGTGCGCTCGCGGATCAGATCGCGCGGCAGCTCCCGGCAGCGCTCGGCCGTCCGCCGGTCCTGCCACACGATCGCCCGCTGCAGCGGTCGGCCCGTGCGGCGATCCCAGACGACCGTCGTCTCCCGCTGATTCGTGATCCCGAGGGCGGCGAGGTCCGACGCGAAGACGCCGGCGTGCGCGAGAGCATCGCCCGCAGCGGCGAGGACACTCTCCCAGATCTCCTCCGGATCGTGCTCGACCCACCCCGGCTGCGGAAAGTGCTGATTGATCTCGCGATAGCCGCGACCGATCGGGCGTAGCTCGTCGTCGACGACGAGGCAGGTCGTCCCAGTCGTCCCCTGGTCAATCGCAAGGAGCACCGCCGGAGCATGCCGGACTCCCGGTGTCAGACACCGGGTACCGGCCTGGGTAGGCTGGCCCGCTGATGCGCGGCGTGCGGGCCATTGCGTTCGACTTCAACGGGACGCTCTCCCGCGACGAGCCGATTCTCTACGCGGTGTACCGCGACATGTTCTCGGAGCACGGCCGCCCGCTAAGCGAGAGCGACTACTTCGGGACGCTCGCTGGTCATTCGGAGGACGTGATCATCAGCCGGTGGCTGGGCGCCGACGGCGCGAGGCTGGCCGCGCTCGTCGAGGAGCGCATCGACCGCTACCTCGCGCTGGCCGGCGGCGGGGAGACGGTGTCTCCGGCGGTGCGCGAGGCCGTCACGTACGCCGCCGACCGCGTCCCGGTCGCCGTCGTCTCCGGTGCGTTCCGGCGTGAGATCGAACCCGTGCTCGCCGGGGCCGGCATCGACGATCGCATCTCGGTCCTCGTCGCCGCCGACGACGTCGAGCGGGGAAAACCCGACCCGGAGGGCTACCTGTGCGCGGTCTCCCGTCTCGCGGGAGACCTTCATCCGGACGAGGTCGTCGCCTTCGAGGACACAGAGGCCGGTGTCGCCTCGGCGAAAGCCGCCGGGGTGTACTGCGTCGCCGTCCTGGGGACGCACTCGCCCGAGCGGCTGCAGGCTGCCGACGAGCTCGTCAAGGGGGTCGAGATAGGCGTCGTACAGCGGCTCCTCGGGTGACGTTCGTCATCGCGCATCGTGGCGCGTCGTGGGATCTCCCGGAGAACACGCTGCCCGCGTTCGAGCGTGCGATCCAGCTCGGAGCCGACTACGTCGAGCTCGACGTGCATGCGTCGCCCGACGGCTCGCTCGTCGTCTGCCACGATCACCCGCGCGGCGGCGAGCTTCGCCTCGAGGACGCGATCGATCTCCTTCGCGGCCGGGTCGGGGTCATGTGCGAGCTCAAGAGCCCTTGGCGGTACCGTCGCCATGACGTCGTCCGCCGCACCGTCGCCCTGCTCCCGGAAGACGCAATCGTCGTCTCGTTCGAGCGGCGTGCGCTCGAGGCCGTTCGAGGCCGGCGCGTCCTCCAGCATGTCGGCTACGGGGTCTCCATCCGGCGAGCCGCAAGGTATGCCTGGGGCGTCGGCTTCCACGATCCTCGCGTCACCCGCCGTGGGCTGGAAAAAGCGCGGTCGCTCGGACTCGCGACGACCGTCTACACCGTGAACGATGCTGCGCGGATGACCGAGCTGGCACGACTCGGCGTCGACGGGATCTTCAGCGATCGTCCGGATCTATTACGGGCAGTTCTTCAGTCTCTCCCAGGCTGAGGACCTGCGCGCTCTCGGCCGGGAAGTTGATCTGCACCCGCGCGCCGACCGGCAGGGCGCTCGCCCGCTCGGTCGACAGATCCGCGCTCCATTCGGCTGTGCCGGTGTCCACGTGCAATCTCGTAACTGCGCCGAGGAACGTGTGCGAGACGACCTCGCCCACGAGACCGCCACCGTCAGTCGCCGCTTCGAGACCCACGGTCTCGGGGCGCACGAGCAGCAGGACGCGCTCACCACGCATCTTGCCGCGGGCAGCCGCGACCGCGACTCCCGTCCCCGAGATCTCGACCTCACCGCGCTCGGGGTCGCCGACCGTCGCCTGGACCCGGTTCATCGTCCCGACGAACTCCGCGACGAACGGCGTCCCAGGCGCACCGTAGATCTCGGCCGGCGGCGCGATCTGCTCGATGCGACCTCGCGAGAGAACGGCCACACGATCCGAGATGGACAGGGCCTCCTCCTGATCGTGGGTCACGTAGATCGTGGTGATCCCGAGCCTCGTCTGGATGCGCCGGATCTCCTCCCGAAGCTGCAATCGGACCTTCGCGTCGAGAGCGGAGAGGGGCTCGTCGAGCAGGAGCACCGAGGGCTCGATTGCGAGCGCCCGGGCGAGCGCGACCCGCTGCTGCATGCCCCCCGAGAGCTGATGCGGGTAGCGCTTGGCCGCGTCGGCGAGACCGACGAGCTCGAGGAGCTCGGCGACCCGGCGACTGCGGGCCTCGCGCGGGTCCTTGCGGACCTTGAGGCCGAACGCGACGTTCGCCTCGGCGGTCATGTTCGGGAACAGGCTGTAGGCCTGGAAGACCATGCCGATGCCTCGGCGGTTGGGCGGGACGTTCGTGATGTCCTTGCCGCCAAGCAGGACGCGTCCCGACGTCGGGCGGTCGAAGCCAGCGACGAGGCGGAGCGCAGTAGTCTTCCCACACCCGGACGGGCCGAGGAGCGAGAGGAACTCGCCGCTCTCGATCTCGACCTCGATGCCGTCCAGCGCGACGACGTCGCCGAACACGCGCCGCAGCTCTCGTAGCTCGACTGTGGCCACTTATGCTCCTCCGACTCGAGTTTGGGCGCCGCGGCCGATGCCGACGAGAGCGATCGCGACCATTGCGGCCCACGTGATGCCGAAACTCAGGAGAACGAGCGCGGAGGCTGGATAGCCCTGGTTCTCGTTCACGTACTGGATGTAGACCGGAAACGTGTCGAACGTCGACAGGCTCGCGATCGTGTACTCGCCCATCACGATCGCCAGCGTGAGCAGCGCGCCCGCAAGAGCCGCTCCCTGGATGTTCGGGAGGATCACTCTGCCGAGCGTGGTCCGCCAGCTCGCGCCGAGGCTCTGCGAGGCCTCGGTCAGCGTATGCACGTCAATGGCGCGAAAGCCGGCGTCGAGCGCGAAGTAGATGTACGGGAAGGCAAGGATGACGTACGCCGCGACGAGGAAGCCATACGGTTTCGCATAGAACCAGTCTGGGGTACCACGAAAGACGTCGAGGAGACCGACGACGAGCACGATCGGCGGCACCACGAAGGGGATCAGCGCGAGGAACCCGATCACCGGTCGCAGCCGGGGCAGCTTGAGGTTCACCCAGTACACCGTCGGGACGAGCAGCACGAGCCCGATGACGATCGTCTCGAGTGCGAGCACGAACGAGATCCTGATCGACTTCCAGAAGGCGGGGTCGTGGATGATCGTTCCGTAGTTCTCGAGCGTGCAGCACGTCCCTGTCTGGTTCGACTTCAGGCTGTAGACGGATGTCGCCACGAGTGGAATGAGGAAATAGGCGGCACCTATGAGCAGCCAAATGACCGCGCCCGGTGCGATCCACCGTCTCATCGCGTCCACCGCGACGCGCGCCGTTGGAGCGGGATGTAGAGCAGCATCATCAGCGCAAGCACGACGAACATGCCCACGGCGAGCGCCTGCCCGAGGTGCGGATTGTCGAGGACGTCGCCGGAGAGCAGGTAGCCGATGTATATCGGCACCAGGCCGACCTGCCCGCCGGTGAGGCCGTAGGCGGTGGCGTACGCGGCGAACGAGTTGCCGAAGAGGAGGATGACCGCGGAGAGGAGAGACGGCATCAGGATCGGCACGCCGACGTGCCGCCAGAACTGGAACGAGCTGGCGCCCAAGCTCGCACACGCCTCGCGCCATTCGCGGCGCAGGCCGTCGATCGCCGGCGAGATGACGAGGATCATGAGCGGGATCTGGAAGTAGAGGTACGCGAGCTCGACCCCGGTCTTCGTGAAGAGGCTGAAACCATGGTCGTATGGGTTGAAGCCCAGGTCGGCAAGGAATGTGGTCAGCACTCCGATCGTTCCGAGCGTGGCGATGAAGGCGAACGCCAGCGGGATTCCCGCAAAGTTGGCCGCCACTGCGGAGAACGTCGTGAGCGCCGAGCGGATGAAGCGCGGCGTCCCTTCCCTGATCGCCGAGTAGGCGATGAGGAACCCGAGGAGGCCGCCAAGGAGCGCCGTCACGAGGCTAACCTCGATGCTGTTGCGGAACTGCGTGCGGTACGGCTCCTCGAAGAGCGTCCTCAGGTTGTCGAGGGTGAACCCGCCGTCGACGTCACGGAAGGCGCCCACCATCACCTGGCCCGAGGGAAGGAAGAGGAACAGGAGCGCGTAGGCGAAGAACGGCACCGTCCCAAGCCATACGAGCGACGGCCTCCTCCCTCGGCCGGCCTCCGCAGGCCGAGGGAGGTTGCCTGTCTCCAGTTGCGTGCTCAGCTAAGCGCCGACCTTCTTCGGCCAGTCGGTTGCGATCTTGGCCCGTGCAGCGGTGAGCTGCCCGCGGCTTGCGAACTTCGCAACCTTGCTGTACTTCGGAAGCGTGTTGAGCAGCGCCTTCGGAATCACGTTTCGCTTCAGCAGGTCGTCGTACAGCGCCGTGTGTGAGTACCCCTTGATCCAGAGGAGCTGCCCCTGGTCGGAGTAGAGGAACTCCTGCCAGAGCCTCGCCGCCCACGGGTGAGGCGCCGTGGCGTTGATCGCCTGGCAGTAGTACGCGGCGTAGAGCCCGTCTGACGGAGAGATGACCCTGATCCTCGCGCTCGGAAACTCCTTGATGTAGGCGAGGTTCAGGTAATCCCAGTCGAACGTGATCGGCGTCTGCCCCGAGGCGATCGTCTGCGGCGTCGCCTGGATCGGGATGTAGTTACCGACGTCCTTCAGCCGCGCGAAGAAGTCGATGCCCGGCCCGATGTCGTTCAGTGAGCCGCCGTTCGCAAGCGCCGCCGCGAACACGGCCGCCACCGCCGAGCCGGATGAGAGCGGGCTACCGTTGAGGGCGACCCTGTTCTTGTATTCCGGCTTGAGCAGATCCTGGAACGACCGCGGCACGTTGCTGACAACGGCCGTGTTGACGCCGAACGAGACGGCGCCGTAGTAGTCGGCGAGCCAATAGCCGCGCCCGTCCTTCATGACCCGCGGCACCTTCTTGAAGTTCCTGGTGAAGTGCTTGGCGTAGAGGCCTTCGTTGGCACCGTCGATGGCGAACGACGGACCCACGTCGAGCACGTCTGGAGCTCGCGGGTCGCCCTTCAGCGAGCGGACTGCCTGGTTTTCCTGTGCGGACGACCCGTTCGGGTTGTCGCTCGTGATCGGGATCTTGTACTTCCTCGTGAACGTCGAGATGATCTCGCCGTAGTTCGCCCAGTCGGGCGGAAGCGCGATGACGTTGAGGCGGCCCTCCTTCTTCGCCTCGGCGATCATCTCCTTCACCGTTACCGAGCGGCCGAGCAGCGGCGGATCTGCCATCGCTCGCTGCCGAGTCGCCAGCGCAACGTCGGAGAGCGAGAAGA
>DASTEM010000139.1:0-6264 GCA_035709545.1 Gaiellaceae bacterium
TCGCGCGGAGATTGGAATCGCACAGGCTCCCCGTAGAGTTCGATCTCGCCCTCGTCCGGGCGGTAGAGCCCGGTCAGGATGTTGGAGAGAGTCGTCTTCCCGGCGCCGTTCTCGCCGAGAAGCGCATGTACCTCTCCCTCCGCGGCTTCGAAGCTCACACCCTCGTTCGCGACCACTCCGGGAAACCGCTTCGTGATTCCCGTCATGCTGATGGCCGGAGGTCGAGAGGCGCCGGGCGATCCGGCGCCTCCCGTATTCACTGCATTCGCGGGGCGGTGCTCCCCCACTCGGCTAGCCCGGAGGCGCGACCGTCGAGACCTTCCCGATCACGCCCTTGGCGAGCCACTGCATCGAGTAGAGATCCGGAAGCACCTTGAGCGTCTTCCCCTTCGGAACCACGAGCTTGCCCTTCTGGTCGTACAGCGGCCCCGTGAAGACGTTGAACTTGCCCGCGACGATCGCCTTCTGCTTGGCACGGATCGCCGCTCGGGTCTCCGAGGAAACCTTCGGGCCAAACGGCGCGAGGCTCGTGAAGCCGTCCTTGATCGTCCCGTAGTAGAACCCGGACTTCCACGTGCCGTTGATTGCGGCCCTGACGCGCTTCACGTAGTACGGGCCCCAGTTGTAGACGGCAGCAGTCAGCCACTGCTTGGGGGCCGACTTGCGAGCGTCGGAGTCGTAGCCCACCCACGGGATGCCCTTCGCCTCGGCGACCACACCCGCCGCCGGACTGTCGACGTTCTGGCCGAGCACGTCGACACCCGCTGCGATGAGGTTCTTGGCCGCGGCGGTCTCCTTCGGCGGTGAATACCACGAGTTCGTCCAAATCAGCCTGACCTTGGCTGCCGGGTTCGTCGCCTGTGCTCCGAGGGCGAACGCGTTGATGTGGCGCACCACCTCAGGGATGCCGAACGGGACGATGTACCCGATCACGTTCTTCTTGCTCGCAGCGCCCGCGGCCATGCCGGAGAGGTAGATCGTGTCCTCGCCCGCGCCGAAGTATTCAGACTGGTTCTTCTTGATCTGCAGGCCCGTCGCCTGCTCGAACAAGACGTCGGGGTACTTCTTGTAGAGCTGGCCGTTGACACCGTTCTCGAACATGCCGAACGACGCTCCGAAGATCATGTCGTAGCCCTCACGCACGAGCCCGGCGACGACCTGAGGCACCTGCGCATTCGAGAAGATGTTCTCCTTGTAGGTCGTCTCCACCTTGTTCCCGAGCGCCTTCTCGATGGCCAGGCGTCCTCTGTCGTGCGCCTGCGACCAGCCGCCGTCGTTGTGCGGCCCCGGGTAGATGAAGGCCACCTTGAAGGGCTCCTGCTCAGAGCTGGCCGCCCCGCCACCCGCGAGCGCGAGCGCGGTCACGGCAAGCACGAGCACCAGCCCGCCCACTACGATCTTCCTCCTCATCGCAACCTCCTGTTCCGTGCGCCTCGACTGACAGCGCGACTATACGCCAGCGTCCATCTGCTGTACTCACGAAACATCGGGGGAAGTCGTATTACGCTGCCCTACCATGGAGGAGCTCCAAAGGCGCCTCGCCGTTTCACGAGGAGACGAGCCGGCCGATCTCGTCGTCCGAGGCGGGCGCGTGCTTTCCGTCTTCACGAAGGAGTGGCTGAACGTCGATGTCGCGGTCGTGGACGGCGTCGTCGCGGGGCTCGGCGACTACGAGGGAGCGGAGACGCTCGATGCGTCGGGGAAGTGGGTCGTGCCCGGCTTTATCGACGCGCACATGCATCTCGAGTCGACCAAGCTCCTTCCGGACGAGTTCGCACGACTCGTGCTGCCGATGGGCACCACGGCGGTGGTTGCCGATCCGCACGAGCTCGCGAACGTCCTGGGCACCGACGGAGTGCACTGGTTGCTCGACGCATGCGACGACCTTCCACTCGACTTCTACTTCATGGCCTCGTCGTGCATCCCGGCCTCGGCCTTCGAGTCGCCCCGCCGGCCTCTCACCCCGGGCGATCTCGAGAGTCTCTTGCGGCGGAGACGGGTGCTCGGCGTCGCCGAGATGATGAACTTTCCCGGCGTTATCGCGGGCGACGAGTCCGAGCTCGTCAAGCTCGAGCTGGCGGGCACAAAGCATGTCGACGGGCATGCGCCCGGCGTCGTCGGCAAGGATCTGAACGCGTATGCGGCCGCGGGCATCCGCTCGGACCACGAGGCGCTCACCCTCGAGGAGGGACGCGAGCGGCTCCGAGCGGGAATGTGGCTTCTCATCCGCGAGGCGTCGATGGCCCGGAATCTGCAAGCGCTCCTGCCGCTCGTACGGGAGCTCGGGACGAACGGGATCGCCTTCTGCACCGACGACCGCGACCCTGAGGACATCGCCGAGAATGGCCACATCAACGGAATGGTGAGAGTCGCCGTTGCAGCGGGGATCGCACCGGAGGACGCGGTCGTCCTCGCCTCCCACAACACGGCAACCTGGCACCGGCTCTGGCACCTGGGCGCGGTTGCACCCGGCTACCAGGCGGACCTGCTGATCCTCCCCGACCTCGTCAGCTTCCAGCCCGAACTCGTGCTCAAGGCGGGACGGACCGTCGATGAGATCCCCGAGCCGGAGGTTCCGGAGTGGGTGAAGCACTCGGTGCGCATACAGCCCGTCGCTGCGTCCGACTTCCGGATTCCGTGGGAGGGAGGCAGCGCGCGCGTCATCGGGCTCGTGCCCGACCAGGTCGTCACCGAGTCTCTCGTCGAGGAGCCGACGGCCCGGAACGGCGAGGCGATCGCCGACCCCACCCGGGATCTCGTGAAGATCGCCGTCGTCGAGCGACACCTCGGAACCGGTCGCAGCGGGCTCGGTTTGGTATGCGGATCCGGTCTCACGCGAGGTGCCCTCGCGTCAACCGTCGCCCACGACGCGCACAACATCGTCGTCGTCGGCGTGAATGACGATGACATGGCCTATGCGGTGACACGACTCGCCGAGCTCGGTGGCGGCATCGTGGCGGTCGAGGACGGCGCCGTCCGAGCGGAGCTGCCGCTGCCGGTCGCCGGGCTCCTCGCGGACGCGCCGCTTGCCGAGGTGATCGAGCGAAGTCTCGCGTGCAACGACGCCGCACGCGGATTCGGCTGGACGGGCGCGACGCCCTTCCTCACCCTGTCGTTCCTCGCCCTGTCCGTGATCCCGCACCTGAAGATCACGGACCGCGGCCTCATCGACGTCGACCGCTTCGAGATCGTCCCGCTGGCCGTATGACGACGCTGTACGCGGGCGGGTGGATCGTCACCTGCGACGACGCGGGAACCGAGCACGAGTCCGGCTGGCTGCTGGTCGAGGACGGCTTCGTCACGGCAGTCGGTGGAGATGCCGAGCCGGAGGCGGATGCGCGGATCGATCTCGGCGGAGCGGTCGTCACTCCGGGTCTCGTCAACACCCACCACCACCTCTACCAGACCCTCACCCGAGCCCGCGCACAGCAAGCCGACCTCTTCACGTGGCTGCGTGAGCTCTATCCCGTCTGGGCGGGAATCGACGCCGAGTCCGAGTACGCCGCTGCGCGAACGGGACTCGCAGAGCTGGCGCTGTCCGGGTGCACGACGGTTTTCGACCATCACTACGTGTTCCCACGTGGACGAGAGGGGCTGATCGAGGCTGAAGTTCAGGCTGCGCGCGAGCTGGGTGTGCGGATCGTGGCCTCGCGCGGATCGATGGACCTCGGCGAGTCCGATGGTGGCCTTCCTCCCGACGAGCTCGTCGAAGAGATAGACGCAGTCCTCGCAGACACGGAGCGCCTCGCGGCCGAGCTCCACGAGCCGAGCCCCGGCGCCCGCGTGCAGATCGCCGTCGCGCCGTGCTCGCCGTTCTCCGTGACGAAGCGCTTGATGACCGAGTCTGCGTCGCTGGCGCGCCGCCTCGGTCTCGTGCTTCACACCCACCTCGCCGAGACGGTCGAGGAGGAGGCGTACTGCATGCAGCTGTACGGCTGCACCCCTGTCGAGTACCTGACCGATCTCGGCTGGCTCGGCAACGACGTCTGGTGCGCCCACTGCGTCCATCTCTCAGCCGACGATGTCGCGGACTTCGCGAGCTCGCAGACGGGCATCGCGCACTGCCCGACCTCGAACCTCCGGCTCGGCGCCGGTGTCGCTCCCGTCCGGGAGTACCTCGACTCGGGAATCAGTGTCGGCCTAGGCGTCGACGGCTCGGCCTCGAACGAGCGCAGCGACCTCATGTTCGAGGTGAAGCAGGCGCTCCTCGTCGCGCGCGGGCGCGGTGGGCCCGGCGCGATGACCGTCCGCGAGGCGCTTCGCCTCGGGACGCGCGGCGGAGCGGCGGTGCTCGGTCGCGACGACATAGGCTCGCTCGAGCCCACGAAGTGCGCTGACTTCGCCGTCTGGCGCACGGACGGGCTCGAGCTCGGAGGAGCGCAGGACCCCGTTGCAGGGCTCGTCTTCTCAGCACCGCATCGTGTTGATCGCCTTGTCGTCGGAGGCGAGGAAGTCGTGCGTGGTGGCGCGCTCGTCCGCGCAAGCGAGGACGACATCGCGCACGACCATCGGACGCAGGCGCGAAGATTCAGCACGTGAGCGCTTCTCTCTCAACCCACGTGCTCGACACCGCGCGCGGCGAGCCCGCAAGAGGGGTCCACGTCGAGCTCTTCTACGGCCCCGGCCCGCTCGCCTCGGGCCAAACGGACGACGACGGCCGGATCCCGATGCTCGCCGACGGCCTCGACCCCGGCGCCTACACCCTCGTCTTCCATCCTCCGTCTCCGTTCTTCACCCGCGTGGAGCTCGAGATCGAGCTCGTCGACGGCCACTACCACGTCCCGCTCCTCGTCTCGCCCTACGGATGCGCGACCTACCGCGGAAGCTGACCGCCGAGGAGCTCGCGGAGCTCTTCGAAGGTCGCACGCGCCTCGTTGAGCGTCTCGCCGAGATCGAGAATCCTCTCGAGCGCGCAGAGGAGACCCTTGTGGCTCTGAGCCACACGGAGAAGATCGAAGCGTTGAGTGCGCACCCTGCGATCGGACAGCGCGCCGGCCTGTCCGCGCGCTCGGCCGCCGAGCAGGGCGCCGACTCCGACCCGGCCGTGCTCACCGAGCTCGCCTACCTGAACCGGGTGTACGAGGAGAAGTTCGGCTTCCGCTTCGTCGTCTTCGTCAACGGCCGCCCGAAGTCCGAGATCCTCGAAGTGTTGCGCGCACGGATCGGCCGGACGCAGGAAGGGGAGCTGGAGACCGGCTGCCGCGAGCTCGTCGCGATTGCGAGGGATCGATGGACCCGTACCTGAGAGACGTCCTCGACCTCTGCATCCGGTTACTGCACGTGACCGCCGGCATCGCCTGGATCGGCGCGTCGTTCTACTTCGTCCGGCTCGACCTCGCGCTCCGCGCGCCCAGGGTTCAAGAAGACGTAGCGGCGGGCGTGGCCGGTGAGTTCTGGGGTGTCCACGGCGGCGGCCTCTACCACTCGCGGAAGTACCGCCTCGCGCCGGCCGAGATGCCCGAGCCGCTGCACTGGTTCAAGTGGGAGGCCTACACGACCTGGCTCTCGGGCTTCGGTCTGATGATCCTCCTCTACTACATCGATGCGGACATCCGGCTCGTGGATCCGGCTGTCGCCGGGCTCGAGGTGTGGGAGGCGATCGTGCTGAGCGTCGGCGGAATCGTCGCGGCGTGGCTGGTCTACGACGTGCTCTGCCGAGCGCTCGGGGAGCTGAGCCAGACCGCACTAGTGGCCGTCGGGGTCGGGCTGGTGGCGCTTGCGGCCTGGGGCGCCGGAGAGCTCTTCTCAGCCCGAGCGGCGTACTTGCAGGTCGGCGCGATGCTCGGGACGATCATGGCCGCGAACGTCTTCTTCGTGATCATCCCGGCGCACCGCAAGCTCGTGGCCGCGATGGCGGAGAAGCGCGAGCCGGATCCCGCGCCGCTCCTTCGGGCGAAGGAACGCTCCGTCCACAACAACTACCTCACGCTCCCGGTGCTCTTCACGATGCTCGCCGGACACTTCGCGTTTACGTTCGGCGCGGACGACGCGTGGCTCGTCTTCGTCCTCATCGCCGTCGTGACCGCGCTCATTCGCGTGTTCTTCAACCGGTGGCATGCAGGCCGTCGCGCGTGGTGGATCCTCGCGGTCGCGACGGCGAGTGTCGTCGCTCTTGCGATCTGGCTCGAACCGGACTCACCGACCGCCCCGGCGACCCGGGTGACGTTCGAGGAGATCGCCCCGATCGTCGAAGAACGCTGCGCGTCCTGTCACTCGGGCGCGGCGGCGCCTCTCGGGATCAAGTTCGAGACCCAGGCCCAGATC
>DASTEM010000140.1:0-2094 GCA_035709545.1 Gaiellaceae bacterium
CCGTAGCGAGCCGTCCTTCCGTAGCTGTGCGAGATCGTTCTCCACGGCAATCTGCCACGGCGGAGTTCTGCCTTTCCCCGCCCCGGGCTCGATTCCGACCGTAACCGACAGCATTCCGATCGAGTCGCGCACCTCCGCGACGGTCCCGACGAACTCCCCGAGCTCCTGCGTTCGTGCCAACAGCGTCGATGCCATCGACACAAGAGTCCCCCGGGATGCCCGGTGTGTCATCGGGGAGAGCACTGATCCCCCGTTCTCGATGATCCGGATTTCCCCCGATGCCGGCCCGGGTGGGCCGAGAGATGATTGAGGAGTGGAGGCCTTGTCTCGATATGGGCTCGACATTGAGGTCGGCTTCGCGGATCGGTCCGAGGCCGGGCGGTTGCTCGCGCGCAAGCTGGAGGATGTCGGTGCGCTTGCTGAGCCTCGAGGACGTCTCGTCGTCATCGGCCTCGCGCGCGGCGGCGTCGAAGTCGCCTCTGAGGTGGCGTCGGCACTGCACGCGCCACTGGACGCGCTCGCCGTCCGGAAGGTCGGCCACCCCTGGAATCCCGAGTACGGGATCGGAGCCGTCGCTCCGGGTGGCATCGAGGTCATCCGAGCGCACGACGGACTGACGGACGAGGAGATCGCCCAGGCCGTCCGTGTGGCCGCGGCGAACGCCGAGGCTCTCCACGCACGGCTCTACGCGAATCACGTGCCGGTCGACGTGGATGGCGCCACCTGCATCCTCGTTGACGACGGCCTGGCGACGGGCGGCACGATGGTCGCCGCAGCTCATTGGGCCCAGGCACGAGGAGCCCGGCACGTGATCGTTGCGGTGCCGGTCGGCGCCAGCGCGACCGTCCGACTCCTGGAGTCCGACCCGAGCGTGGACTCGGTCGTCTGTCTCGTCGCGCCCGTCGATTTCGGCGCCGTCGGCCTCTGGTACGGCGACTTCCACCAGGTGCTGGACGAGGACGTCGTCGAGCTGCTCACTGCTTCGCGCCGGCACACGGCGTTCTCCGAGGAGATTCCAGTCGACGGCGTCCGGCTTACGGCCGACCTGACCGCGCCAACGGATCGGATCGGCTGGGTCGTGTTCGCGCACGGCAGTGGATCCAGCCGCGGGAGCCCACGCAACCTTGGTGTCGCCGCAACCCTCAACCGAGCAGGAATTGCGACGGTGCTCCTCGACCTGTTAACGGACGACGAGGCAACCGACTGGCAGTACGTGTTCGACGTCGAGCTCCTTGCGAGGCGACTCGTCGCAGTGACGCGGTGGCTCGCGTCTCGACCTGCCGCCTGGGGTCTGCCCATCGGCTACTTCGGGGCGAGCACGGGCGCCGCGGCTGCACTCATCGCCGCCACCGAGCTCCATGACGAGGTGTCCGCGGTGGTGTCGAGGGGCGGTCGTCCAGATCTCGCATGGCACGAGCTCGCGAACGTGTGCGTGCCGACGCTTCTCGTGGTCGGCGGCTCGGACTCGGTCGTCCTCGACTTCAACGAAGTGGCAGCAGCGCAACTCACGTGTCCGCACGAGCTCGCAATCGTGCCCGGAGCAACGCATCTCTTCGAGGAGCCGGGAGCTCTCGAGCGCGTCGCGGAGCTCGCGACCGCATGGTTCACAGAACAGTTCGCAGCCGGGCGGCGCGTGCCGGCGCGATCACGAGGAGGGAGTCACGATGACCGCTAGCCAACAGATCGCCCTGGGCCTGACCGAGCAGGAGCTCCGCGACGCTCTGACCGAGGAGCTGGAGCTGGCGTTCCGGACGGAGGGCGACACCAGGACGATTCACGGATTCGCACATTCGATCGCACGCGTGCTGGAGCTCGACCACCTCCGCATCGCAGAGCAGCTCGCATCCGCCGGAGTTGACATCTCGGCAGTCGAGCGCGCTCCGAGCTGAAGACGCGCTTCGGATACGCGGTCAGCCGCGCTCGTCCGGCTCGACGAGCGTGCCAGCAGCGCCGGCGACGATGCGCGCCGCGTCGTCGAGCGCACCGATCGCCGCCTTCGCGCCGGTGGCCTCCACGAAACGGCAGGCGGCAGCGACCTTGGGTCCCATCGATCCGTTCGCGAACTGGATCTGTCGGAGCTCCGCCGGTGTCGTC
>DASTEM010000141.1:0-2805 GCA_035709545.1 Gaiellaceae bacterium
GGCCTCATCTCACCCGACCGCGAGCGCTGGCCGCTTGCCGGCGACCAGCTCTACGTGGACCTCGATCTGAGTCATGACAACCTGCCGCCGGGGACGCGGCTCGGTCTCGGGTCGGCAGTCATCGAGGTGTCGGACGAGCCGCACACAGGGTGTGCGAAGTTCAGCGCACGTTTCGGCTCAGCCGCGATTCGCTTCGTGAACGCGCGCGACGGCAGGCATCTTCGCCTGCGCGGGATGAACTGCAGGGTGGTCGAGCCCGGAGTCGTTCGCACAGGCGACGCGATTCGGAAGCTCTGAGTTACTCCGCTCCCGACGGCCGATAAGCGGCAAGGTCGTACGATGGCCGGCGTGACCCCGCCGCTGCGAGAACGCCCTACGTGGAAGGCGCTCGAGAGTCACTACGCCGAGATCCGCGACACGCATCTGCGCGACCTCTTCGCGGAGGATCCGACACGAGGTGCGCGCCTCAGTGTCGAGGGAGCCGGTCTCTACCTCGACTACTCGAAGAACCGGATCACCGACGAGACTTTGCGGCTCTTGGTGCAGCTGGCCGAGGAATCCGGGCTCGCCGAGCGCACGGAGGCGATGTTTCGCGGAGACCGCATCAACGTCTCCGAGAACCGCTCGGTGCTCCATGTCGCCTTGCGCATGCCGAAGGGAACGTCACTCGTCGTGGACGGAGTCGACGTCGTCGCGGACGTGCACGAAGTGCTCGACCGGATGGCAGCGTTCTCCGAGCACGTGCGCTCGGGCGAGTGGAGAGGCCATACGGGCAAGCCGATCCGCAACGTCGTCAACATCGGGATCGGCGGGTCAGACCTCGGGCCGGTGATGGCGTACGAGGCGCTCCGCCACTACGCGCGGCGCGACCTCACGTTCCGGTTCGTCTCGAACGTCGATTCCACCGACTTCGCCGAAGCGACGCGCGAGCTCGTGGCCGAGGAGACGCTCTTCATCGTCTCCTCGAAGACGTTCACGACCATCGAGACGATGACGAACGCGCGGACCGCGCGCGAGTGGACGCTCGCCGCGCTCGGCGACGAGTCCGCCATCGCGAAGCACTTCGTCGCGGTCTCGACGAATGCCGGCGAGGTCGCCGCTTTCGGCATCGACACCGAGAACATGTTCGGCTTCTGGGACTGGGTCGGCGGCCGCTACTCGATGTGCTCGGCCATCGGACTCTCGACGATGCTCGCGATCGGCTCCGACGCCTTCCACGAGCTCCTCGCCGGCTTCCACGCCATGGACGAGCACTTCCGCACGACACCATTCGAGCGAAACCTGCCCGCGCTCATGGGACTGCTCTCCGTCTGGTACGCGAGCTTCTTCGGCGCCCAAACCTGCGGAGTCATGCCGTACAGCCAGTACCTGAAGCGCTTTCCCGCCTATCTCCAACAGCTAACGATGGAGTCGAACGGGAAGAGCGTCACGCTCGACGGACGGCGCGTGGATTACGAGACCGGCGCCGTCTACTGGGGCGAGCCCGGCACGAACGGCCAGCACAGCTTCTACCAGCTCATCCACCAGGGGACGAGGCTGATCCCCGTCG
This sequence comes from Gaiellaceae bacterium, assembly GCA_035709545.1. Lineage (GTDB taxonomy): Bacteria > Actinomycetota > Thermoleophilia > Gaiellales > Gaiellaceae > GMQP-bins7. Next base: position 1,550 of record DASTEM010000141.1, read on the forward strand.
ATCTCATCGGGTTCGCGAAGGCGCTCGATCCCGTTCGCGAACACCACGACATCCTCATGTCGAACGTGTTCGCGCAGGCGGAGGCGCTCGCCTTCGGGAAGACCGAAGAGGAGGTGAGAGCTGAGGGCACGGACGAGGCAGTCGTCCCCCATCGCGTGTTCGAGGGCAACCGCCCGTCGAACCTGATCCTCGCCGAGAAGCTCATCCCGCACTCGCTTGGTGCGCTGGTCGCGCTGTACGAGCACAGCGTCTTCACGCAGGGCGTGGTCTGGGGAATCGACTCGTTCGACCAGTGGGGCGTCGAGCTCGGCAAGGTGCTCGCGACGCGGATCATCCCCGAGCTCGCTTCGGAGTCCGAGCCCGAGCTCGCCCACGACTCCTCGACGAACGCGCTCATCCGCCGGTACCGCGCGCTGCGGTGAGCCCACCCTCGATCACGTCCGCGGAAAGGAGCGATTGATGGCGACGGAGAGACCAATGCAGCTCGGGATGGTCGGGCTCGGACGGATGGGCGCCAACATCGTGCGCCGGCTGTTGCGCGACGGACATGCCTGTGTGGGCTACAACCGCACCCCCGGGCCGGTGGAGGCGCTCGTCGCCGAGGGGGCCGTGGGCGCCTCGTCGCTAGAGGACTTCGCGTCGAAGCTGTCCCCGCCGCGCGTGGCGTGGGTCATGGTGCCGGCGGGTGGGATCACGGAGAAGGTGATCTCCGACCTGGCCGAGGTGCTCGATCCGGGCGATGTGATCATCGACGGCGGCAACACCCACTACCACGACGACATCCGCCGCGCCGCCGAGCTCGCCGAGAAAGGCATCCACCACGTCGACGTCGGCACGAGCGGGGGCGTCTGGGGCCTCGCGCGCGGCTTCTGCCTGATGATCGGCGGGGAGACCGAGGTCGTCGAGCGACTCCGCCCTCTGTTCGCGTCGATCGCGCCCGGAGTCGACGCCGCTCCGCGGACACCGGGCCGCACGGGCGAGCCGGCTATGGCCGAGCGCGGCTACCTCCACTGCGGGCCGAACGGCGCCGGCCACTTCGTGAAGATGGTCCACAACGGCATCGAGTACGGGGTCATGGCTGCGTACGCAGAGGGTTTCAACATCCTCAGAAACGCCGACGTCGGAAAGCGGCAGCGAGAGATGGACGCCGAGACCGCCCCGCTCGAGCGGCCCGAGCACTACCAGTACGAGATCGATACGACCGAGGTCGCCGAGGTCTGGCGCCGCGGTAGCGTCGTCGGCTCCTGGCTCCTCGA
>DASTEM010000142.1:0-3352 GCA_035709545.1 Gaiellaceae bacterium
GAGGCACCGACCTGCTGGGGAGTGCGGTCGAGCTGTGGCCCGTACGTCGTTGTCGCGAACACGTCGCGAACGCCGGGAAGCGCTCGCAGCCGTGGCAGCTGCGAGCTCGGTAGCGAGATCGAGAAGCCGTTTGCCACGAGCCGGTAGCGCCAGCCGATGTCCGCGGCAGGCACCTGGGCCGCGAGCGCCCTTCGAAATGCTTGCTGCTCGGCGCGAAGCGCGAAGCCTGCTTCGGGCGCTTTCGCGAGCGCGGGGGACTCGAGCAGGACGATGACCTCGCTCGTCTGCGTGCCGGAGGTGCCGGCGCGGGGACGCTCGTCCCCACTGGCGACGAGCGCCGCGAGCGCGGCGACGGCAAGAGCGGCAAGCCGGATCATCGAGGACTGAGACGACCCGGAGCTAGAATCAGTCGGCCGCGCGGATGTGGCGGAATTGGTAGACGCGCACGGTTCAGGTCCGTGTGCCCGTAAGGGCGTGGAGGTTCAAGTCCTCTCATCCGCATAGCCGCTTGGGATTCTCGCGGTTTCTCCGACAATACTGGGGCGGGCTCGAATCCCTCGATCGAGGGACGACATGTACTAGTCACGAGACGACCACCGAGAGTGTGGACGCGCTCGTTTTCCGCGTTGCTGTCGCCGTGCTCGCGATCTCGCTTCCCGCGTGGATTCTGCTCTCCCTGCTCGTGGTGCTCGGGCGCTGGCGCTACGAGCGTACTAGGCATGAGCGGGCATCAACCGCACTTGGATCGCGAGTCGCGGAGCGGCTCGTCCGCCGCGTGAGCGGCAACCCTCGGACGGAGTGGGGGAGGTGGCGCCGAGTTGCGGCTCTCAGTCGCCTCGAGCGAGCGCGACACCCGGCCGTGCCACGTCTCGTTCGGCGCGTGCTCGCCGACGCGGATCCGCGGGTTGCGACCGCTGCCATTCGGATGCTCGGCGACATCGGGAACGAGTGGGCAATCGACCTTCTCATCACGGCTATGCGCAGCGGAAAAGGCCAGCGGTCGCGAGTCGCGGCGGAGCTCGAGCGACTTGCGCCAGCGCCCGGCCCGAAGCTCGTGCCGCTCCTGTATGACTGGAGTCCTGCCGTGCGTTTCTGGGGCGCGACGCTCCTCGAGCGCTATTCGGACCTCGCCGAGTCGGACCTCATCATGTTGACCTGGGACTCCGATCCCAACGTTCGCGCTGCCGCCGTCGAGACACTCGGGAGCCGGAGGGGAGCTGCCGTCGAGACAGCGACACTCGCGCGCCTCGACGACTCGGAGTGGTTCGTCCGGGTTCACGCAGCGCGCGCGGTTGGTCATGTCTGCGGCGCGGCCGCCGCTTCGTCGATCACGCGCCTGCTCTCCGACACGCGCTGGTGGGTGCGGACCGCGGCGAAGGACGCGCTCCGAGGATTGGGGACGGAGGCTGTCCCCTCGCTCCTCGCGGTGCTCGTGCACGAGGATCAATTCGCGCGAAACGGTGCTGCCGAGGTCCTGCAGGACGTCGGTTTCGTCGACTTCCTCGCGCTCGACGACCCTGCGAGCTCGCTTCTCGAGCGGATCTACGCTGCGGGTGGCGAGCGCTATCGCGAGGCGGTCGAGGCGCGCGTCGACCGCGCTCCGGAAATGGGAGTGCGCGCGGCATGACCGCCCTCCACGTCGTCGTCCTAATCTGCTTCGTCTACCTGCTCTTCACGACGGCCGTTTACGTGATGCTGACCGTGATCGGAGCGGTCGAGAGCCTCGTGCGCCGCCAGGAGAGCTCGAGCGAGGACTACGAGACGCTGGCCGCGTCCCGATTCACGATCCCCGTCAGCGTCTTGGTGCCCGCCTACAACGAAGAAAGGGTCATCGCGGCCACGACGCGGTCGATGCTCGAGCTCGACTACCCGGAGCACGAGGTGATCGTGGTCAACGACGGATCCTCCGACGGGACGCTCGCCGCCCTCGTGGAAGCGTTCGACCTCGAGCCGTACCAGGCGTTCGTCCGGCGTGTGTTTCCGCACAACGAGGCGCGCGCCCTGTACCGCTGCGCCGAGTACCCCAACCTCGTCGTCGTCGACAAGGTCAACGGCGGGAAGGCGGACGCGTTGAATGCTGCGCTGAACGTCGCGCGCTACCGATACGTGTGCTGTGTCGACGCCGATACCTGGTTCGACCGTGAGGCTCTCCTCAAGGGGATGCGCCTCGCGGTCCAGGACCCGGCTCGGGTCATCGGCGTCACGAGTCACCTGACGACCGCCCGCAAGCCAGAGCAGGCGATGGCCATGCCGCACGGCCGGAGACGCGTCGATCTCCATCCGCTGATGGCGTATCAGCACCTCGACTTCCTGCGCGCCTTCTTCAACAACCGGACAGCGTGGTCACGCGGCAACTACATGCTCTGCTCACCGGGGGCGTTCGCAATCTGGCGGCGCGACGTGCTCGAGGAGGTCGAGGGCTACTCGTGCCAATTCACGTGCGAGGACATTGAGTTGACGTTCCGCGTCCACGAGAAGTACCTCCGCGAGGGGCGCGACTACGCGATTCTCTGTCTCACGGACAACGTCGCGACGACCGAGGGCCCCGACACGGTCCGCAAGCTCGTCTCCCAGCGGGAGCGCTGGCAGCGCGTCATCGACGAGACGGTCTGGCACTACCGGCGGATGTGGTTCAACCCGCGCTACAAGGCGGTCGGGCTCGTCGGCGCGCCCTTCTACCTTCTCACCGAGGTGCTCGCACCCGCGTTCGAGGTTCTCGGCCTCGCCGCGCTCGTCGGAGCGGCCGCGCTCGGCCTGTTCCAGCCCGTGACGTTCCTCGTCATGATCGCAGCGATCGCGTTCACCAACGCCGCGCTGACGGCGAGCGCCATCTTGTTCGAGGACATCCAGTCGCGGAGCTACCGCAGGCGAGACCTGCTCGTCCTCCTGCTCCTCACGCCGTTCGACTTCGTCGTCTACCGTCCGATCGTTTTCTGGGCGCGCCTGAAGGGGTCGTGGAGGTTCCTGCGCGGCGACAAGTCGTGGAATAAGTTCGAGCGCAATGTGCGCGCGCCCGCATAGTCGTTCAGCGGCCAGTCACGCGCGTAACGACGAAGAGGGCACGCTCGCTAGGGTGCGCGCGATGGTTTCTGTGCACGCCGTCCTCGGGATCGCAGTGGTCGCCGTGTGCGTTTTCGCGGCGGTTCTAGGTCTTGTCGCGTACCGGCGCGGGGCCGCAGCGGGCGCTCTCGTCTCCAATGGACTGGTGCTCGCGCAGACGCTGCTCATCGCACAAGCGGCGATCGGGCTCCTCCTTCTCTCTGACGACCGGCGCGCGCCCGAGCGCCTGCATTACACATACGGGGCGCTCGCGCTTGGGCTCGTGCTCGCTCCCTGGTTCTACGCACCCGTC
>DASTEM010000143.1:0-3244 GCA_035709545.1 Gaiellaceae bacterium
CGATCCTTGGCAGGCGGACACGCTCGAGTGGTACGCGACTTCGCCGCCTCCACCGCACAACTTCGACGAGGTGCCCTACGTCACGAGCGCGCGGCCGCTCTACGATCTCAGGCGGAAGCTACGGGAGCAACGAGGTGAGCGCGCGCTTGGCTAACCGGAGCACACCCGGTCCGCTGTACGGGCTTACGGCGTCGGCCGCGGCACTTGCCGTGGGCCTCGTGGTGGTGAGCGCCGTGCTCGAGCTGGGCACGACACATTGGGGGCTGGCGGCGGTGGCGCTGCCGTTCCTCGTTGCGAACGCCGTGGTCGCGCAGATGGCGTACCCGGAGCTCGCCACGAGAGCGATCGCGGCCGTCCTTCTCTTCCTCGTCGCGATTGTGCTCGGCGGAGTCTTGGCCTGGAGCGGAGGCGCGGCCTGGGCAAGCGTGCTTCACGTCGGAGCCGCAGGCGTCGCTCTCGGCGGCGCGCTCCTCGTGGTCGCCGTCGCGTTGCGCGGTTCGCCGGTTCCGCTCGCCTCGGCACGCGATTACCTGACCCTGACCAAGCCGCGGATCATGACGCTGCTCTTGCTCACGGGCGCGGCCGGGATGTTCGTCGGCGCCCAAGGTGTGCCGGCGCTCGGTCTGTTCGCCGTCGCGATGGCCGGCCTCGCGTTTGCCTGCGGCGGCGCGTCTGCGCTCAACCACGTCCTCGACCGCGACATCGACGCCCTGATGGGGAGCCGGACGCAGGAGCGTCCCGTTGCTTCGGGCCGGGTGACACCCGAGCAGGCGCTCGAGTTCGGCCTCCTCCTCTCCGCGCTCTCGTTCGCGCTGCTCGCCTCAGCCGTGAACGTCCTGACCGCGGTGCTCGCCCTCGTCGGCAACCTCTTCTACGTCATCGTCTACACGCGCTGGTTGAAGCGCTCGACTCCGCAGAACATCGTGATCGGAGGCGCGGCCGGTGCGGTGCCTCCGCTCGTAGGCTACGCCGCGGCGACGGGGAGCCTGGCGCTGCCGGCGCTCTGGCTCTTCCTCATCGTCTTCCTCTGGACACCGCCTCACTTCTGGGCGCTGGCGCTGATGATCAAGAACGCCTATGCAGCAGCCGGTGTGCCGATGCTCCCGGTGGTGCGCGGAGACCGCGAGACGGCGCGGCAGATCCTGCTCTACTCGCTCGGAATGGTGGCGTTCACGGTCGCAGTCGGGTACTGGTTCGGGCCGCTGTACACGGTCGTTGCGATCGGCCTCGGGGCTGCTTTCGTCGTCCTTGCAGTGCTTCTGCGTCGTGACCTCTCTCGTGCCCGCGCCCAGGTGCTCTTCCACTACTCGTTGGCGTACCTCGCCTTGCTGTTCGTCGCGGCGGCGCTCGATCCGGTGATCCTGTGAACGACCGAGAGCTCGAGCGCAGGAATCTTCGCTTCGGTTGGGCGCTGTTCGGGCTTTTCTGGCTCCTCTTCGTCGGTACCGCGATCGTCGCGGTGCTGTACCTGCAGCTCGATTGAGACCGCAGGACTGTCCACCGGGAGTGTTTCTCGCGCTTCCGGACGCCGAGCCGGCAGGGCGGTCGCTCGCCGTCAAGGACCTCTTCGACACGGCGGGGCTCGTGACAACGTACGGATCGCCGCTGTTCGGCGACCATGTTCCGGTGGCGACTGCGCCTGCGGTCGCCGAGCTCGAGGCAGCCGGCTGGGGCGTTGTCGGGAAGACGAACCTGCACGAGTTCGCATACGGCACGACCTCCGAGAACCCGCACTTCGGCGTCGTTCCGAACCCACTCGCGCCGGGCCGCGTCGCGGGCGGGTCGAGCGGCGGAAATGCGGCCGCGCTCGCGCTGGACGCTGCAGAGCTCGCTCTCGGCACTGACTCCGGTGGGTCGATCCGGATCCCAGCGGCGTGCTGCAGCGTGGTCGGTTTCAAACCGACATACGGCCTCGTCTCGCTCGACGGCTGCTTTCCGCTCGCGCCCAGTTTCGACCATGGCGGCCCCATGGCGCGCGACGTCGCCACCTGCGAAGACGCGCTTCGGACGCTGGCTCCCGGCTTCGAGCCGCTCGCGCTCGATTCGCTCGCGGAGATCGAGGTCGGGATTGCCTGGATCGAGGATGCAGACCCGCTCGTGCGGGTCCGGGTCGACGCGGCCGCGGCCCATTTCCCGCGCCGGCGTGAGCTCGAACTTCCCAAACCAGAGGGTGTCGGACACCTCTTCATGCACGAGGTCGCCCGGGTCCACCAGGAGCTGTTCGCCGAGAACTCCGACCTCTACGGCGAGGATCTGCGGATCAAGCTCGAGCGCTGCCTGAACGTGACGGATGCCGAGGCGGCGACGGCGGCACAGCGTCGGTCCGAGTACCGCGACCTCGTCGAGCACGCGCTCGAAGGAATCGATCTCGTCGTCACGCCCACGCTCCCCTGCGTTGCTCCCGAGATCGGAGCCGGCGGCATCGGCGACGTGGAGGTGCGCGAGAAGCTGATCAGCCGGACGTTCCCCTTCAACGCGCTCGGCTGGCCCGCGCTCGCGTTGCCGTGCGGCCCCGCCGAGCACGGACTGCCGGCGTCCGTCCAGCTCGCCGGAGGGCATGGAGCCGATGCGCTCGTCCTCGCGGCCGGACGCCTGCTCGAAGCGGCCCTTACCCACTAGGGCATCCCTCGATCGAGGGAAGGCCCTGCAGCCCTCGATGTCGAAGAGACAAGCGTGCGTGCGGCCCGCCTCGCCCTTGTTGCCGTGGTTCTCCTCGGCACGCTGCTGACAGCTACCGCGTCCGCGCGGGAGGCCGCTGCTCCCGGCGCACCGAACGGCCTCCGTGGGTTCTCGCTGAGGCCCAACGAGTCCACCACGCACACCTTCTCGCGAACGCCGGCATTTGCGTGGAACCCGGTTCGCGGCGCCTCATGCTACGAGTTCGAGCTCGCGACGAGCAGAACGTTCGACGGCAGCTCTGTCTTCTGGTCGAACGTCGCTTACGGCACCACGTCCGGCAAGTTCTGCCGCTCCGTGTCCTTAACCTCGCCTGCCGCGGGAGACTCGGAGGAGGCCGAGAAGACCGTCAAGACGGTCATCGCTCCGATCAGGATCCCCGCGACGTCCGTCAACCTTGTCCTGCCGTGGTTCACCGGCAAGCCGTACGCGCTGTACGCGCACGTCCGCGCGATCACGACGCAGGGGGCGACGGCCTGGAGCAAGCCGTTCGGATTCAACGTGCGGTGGGAGGACACGCCCGTTCCAATGCCGGCGAAGCCCGGACTCGTTCGCTGGGCGCCGGTGG
>DASTEM010000144.1:0-8182 GCA_035709545.1 Gaiellaceae bacterium
CAACCGCAAGAGCCTCGAGCGCGGCGAAGAAGATCGACGCGTGCGGTTTGACGCGGCCGTGCGCCTTCGACCCCACTATGGCATCGACCTGGAGACGGTGATGCGTCGCGAATTCCTCGAGGTCGCGCTGTCCGTTCGAGATCAATCCGATCTTGAGCTCGTGCCGCCGGAGCTCGTCGAGGACGGGCCAGGCGTCTTCGTACAGCGAGAAGTTCTCATGTCGCTCCCACTCGCGAACCATGTCCACGGCACACCCTCGAGCGCTTGCCGCATCACCTCCCATGCCCAACACGATCTGCTCGGTGAACGCGATCCAGATCTCCTCGTCGTGAACGAGCTCGTGGTTTGCCTGCAGCGTCTCGATCGCCGCCGTTCGGGCGGTCGAATAGCGATCGGGGTCGAGGCGGAGCCCGTGCCGCTCCCCGACGCGCCGGTACCCCTCGGGCCCGAGCTCGGGCCCGGGGCGAAAGAGGGTGAAGTCGACATCGAACAGAACCGCCCTGAGCACAGCGTGAGGATAGGCGCCGCTGATGCTGGAACAGAACGGAGATGTCGGATCGCCCGAAAGGTCGGAGGGCGATTCACTCGCCCGCAGGCCTGGCGCGTGACTCGACACCTATGACGAAGGAAGGGGGGCCGGCGGGGGGAAACGCCGTTTCCCCCCGCCCCTATCGGGGTGCCCAGATTTGAACTGGGGGCCTCTCCGACCCGAACGGAGCGCGCTACCAGGCTGCGCCACACCCCGAGCGCGCAAAGGGTACCGGCTTCGAAACCCGAGGGCCGCGGCCCCGCCACACCCCATTGCACAGGTCGCCGGACCCGCAGTATGCTCAGACCGTGACGGAAGCTCTCGAGAGGCGGGCCGGTTGACCCGCCTGAGAAGAGATTGACCTGAGCCCGGCTGCGCGATCCGCGCTGGCGGGCTTTTTTGTTGTCCAAAGGAGGTACGAATGGCCAACCACCTGACGCCCGAGGAGCTTGCGAAGGAGACCGGGATGGATCGCGAGGAGGTCATCCGCATCTGCGTCGAGGAAGGTGTGCCGATCTACCAGGGCAAGATCGACAAGACCCTCTTCCAGGCATCGCTCGAAGCCGTCGCGGCAGGCGCCTCGGCACAGAGCTGAGACTCACCACGTCCTCATCGCGGTCGCCGATCACGACGGCGCGGCAGCGAACCTCGAACGAGCGAGGGCGCGCGGACCGACACGCGTCGTGCTCGAGGGCTCCGCCGGCGAGATCGTGCTCGACGCCGAGATGCTACGAAGCCTTCGCGCGCGCTTTCCGTGTGCGCGCCGGCTTCTCCGCTGCCGCCTCAGAGCCAGGCTTCGTTTTCGCGGCGGCGACGCTGGCCTTGAGCGCTTCCATGAGATCGATGACGGGCGCGACGACGACGGGCTCCGGCACCGCGAGTTCCTCCCCGCTCATCTTGGCCTCGAGCAGCGCACGCAGGTCACGCCGGTAGTCGCTCGCCAGCTCGGTCGGATCGAACTCGCCGGCGAGCGTCTCGATCACCTGGCGGGCAAGCTCGATTTCCGACTTCTTCACCTCGGTTCCCTCGACCGCCTCGGAGATCTCGGCCTGCGAGTGCACGTCCTCAGCCAGGAACAACGTCTCGAGCGCCAGCGCATCGCCCTTGGCACGAACGAGGCAGAGGCTCTCGCGGCCGGCGCGGATAAAACGCCCGAGCGCGGCCGTTTCCGTCTGCCGCATTGCCTCGAGCAGGAGGACGTACGGGCGACGCTGCGCAGCGCCCGACGCGGGTACGAGGAAGTACGTGCGATCGAAGTACACAGGATCGACCGCCTGCTCGGAAACGAACCGAGTGATCTCGATCGAGCGTGAGTCGTCGGAGCGCTCGATGGCCTCCAGATCGGCGTCCTCGACGATGAGGAACTGCCCCTTCGTCACCTCGAACCCGCGGACGATCTCGTCCTGCGAGACCTCGCGGTCGTGGGTGGGGCACCACCGCTTCTGTTTAATCGGCGTCGAGCACTCGCGGTGCAGCAGCCGGAACGAGACGTCAGACTGGCGGGCAGCCGGCTTCGTCGCCGGGGCAAGGCCGACGGGGATCGAGACGAGGCCGAAGCTGAGTGATCCGTTCCAGGTTGTCCGCATGGCCGAAGAGTAATCCGCGTCGGGGTAAGACTTCAGTCTGACCCGTCCGATTGGTTGGACCAGCCCAATTCGCGTCGCGCAGACGAACCCCTCCCGAATCTCTAAGCTCAGAACAGTGACCGAGACGGCCACTGGCACACCTGGGACCCGCCCGTCCGACGCGCGGCGGACGATCGCGCGGCTGTGGCGTGACGCGGTCGCCGCGGAGCGGTCGGGCCCGGCGTATCTCGTGGAAGGCGAGGACGGCTGGCGCGAGGTCTCGTGGAACGATGCGGACGAGCGGGTGAGCGCGTACGCACACGGGCTCCTCGCACGAGGCGTCCGAAAGGGCGACACGTTCGCGATCCTCGCCCGAAACACGCTCGACTGGGCCCTTTTCGACTTCGCGCTTGCCCAGATCGGCGCAGTCGGGGTCCCGATCTACGCATCCAACTCGGCCAAGGACGTCGGCTATCTGCTCTCTCATTCGGAGGCCGTCGGAATCGTGTGCGAGGACTCCGCACAGCTCGCCAAGGTGGAGGCTGTCTCGGCGGAGCTGACTTCGCTCGAGCACGTCCTCACGTACCACGATCTCGACGGACTCGCTGCCCACGGGCACGACTTTGCGGAAACCAATCCGTCAGCGCTCGACGACGCTCGAGCGGCGATCGGCGAGGAGGACCTCTTCACCATCATCTACACCTCCGGCACGACCGGGCCGCCGAAGGGCTGCATGCTGAGCCACTGTAACTACTACGCGATGGCGAGCGTCGTCGACCAGATGGAGAGCTACTACCGCGAAGACGACTTGATGCTGCTCTACCTCCCGCTCGCGCACAACTTCGGGCGGCTGATGTTGCTCACGGGCGCGTACGTCGGCTTCCCGATCGCGCTCCTCCCGGACCCGCTGCGCGTTGCCGAGGCATTGCCGGCGGTGCGCCCCACCGTCCTTCCGAGCGTCCCACGCGTGTACGAGAAAGTGCACACGGCCACGCAGGCGCGCTTCCACGAGGCGACAGGCGCGAAGCGGCGCCTCATCGACTGGGCGCTTCCGATCGGACACGAGGTCAGCCGGCTCGAGAGCGAGGGGAAGCCGGTGCCGGCAACCCTGAGGGCGCGGCACCGGATCGCCGACAAGCTCGTCTTCAGCAAAGTGCGCGAGAAGCTCGGCGGCCGTCTGAGACTCGCCATCTCAGGAGGGGCACCGCTTGCGAAGGACATCGCGGAGTTCTTCGACGCACTCGGTGTTCGCATCCTCGAGGGCTATGGTCTCACCGAGTGCACGACTGCGTGCAGCTCGAATCGACCGGACATCTATCGGTTCGGGACGGTGGGGCGGCCACTACCCGGGTTCGAGGTCCGGATTGCGGACGACGGCGAGATCCTTGTCCGCAGCGAGACCGTCTTCCAGGGCTACTTCAGCGACGACGCTGCGACCGCCGAAGTCTTGTCCGCCGACGGCTGGCTACGAACCGGAGACATCGGCGAGCTCGATGCGGACGGCTTCCTGCGGATCACCGATCGCAAGAAGGACATCCTCGTCACGGCCGGGGGCAAGAATGTCGCGCCACAGAACATCGAGAACGACCTGAAGATGTCCAGGTATGTCTCCCAGGCGCTCGTCGTCGGGGACAAGCGGCCTTACGTCGCTGCGCTGATCACCCTCGAGCCGGACGAGATCGAACGTTGGGCAAGCGCGAATGGGATCGAGGCCGACGTCCCCGCGCTCGTTAGCGACGATCGGGTACGTGGGCTGGTTCAAGAGGTGGTCGACGACGCCAACCGCGAGCGATCGCGTTTCGAGCAGGTCAAGCGGTTCACCATCCTCCCGCGCGACTTCACGATGGCGGACGGGGAGATCACGCCAACTCTGAAGCTCAGGCGGCGCGCCGTGATCGAGCACTTCCAGGACGAGATCGAGGCCCTCTACGCCCAGCCCGATGTTCGCCGGGAGGAGGATGTCGGCGGCTAGCTACTGGCTGTTAGAGCCGGCGCCCGCCGACCCAGGTCGCCGCGTACCACGAGTCGTAGATGCTAGAGATCTTGACCACGTCGCCGGTATGCGGCGCATGGACGAACTGGCCGCCGCCGATGTAGATCCCCGCGTGGCCCAGGCCGTCGAAGAAGACTAGGTCACCCGGGGCGAGTTGCTCGCGCGAGACGGGAGTGCCGTACGCGAACTGTGACGCCGCGTGGTGCGGCAGCGACACGCCGATCTGGGCGTAGACGTACATGATGAAACCTGAGCAGTCGAACCCGGTCGACGGGCTCGCTCCTCCCCAGACGTACGGGACGCCGAGATACTGGAGCGCGATCGGGACGACCTGCGAGTAGCGTGCAGCCGGAACGTCGTAGCTCGGCGCCACGAGGGCAGCGTCGAGTGTCGCCTGCGCCGCTTCCTGCTGAATCTGTGACGCAAGCAGCTGCGCCTGCGCGCGAGCGCGTGCCTGCTGCGCCAGCTGCACCTGACGTGCGCGCTCCTCGGCTTGGAGCTGGGCTATCTCGTCCTTGAGCGACTCCAGCAGCCGCTGCCGCTCGGCAAGGCGCGCCTCGATGGATGCCCGCTCCGCTGCACGTTCCTCGACGATGCGCTCCTGATCCGCTTTAGCGTCGCGGAGGTGTGCGCGGCGCGTCTCGACCTCACGGCGAAACTGCTTCACCGTCCCGAGGATGTGCGTGTCCTGGCTCGAGACCCGCTCGATCGCGTCGAGGCGAGAGATGATGTCGTCGAGGCTCTGCGAGCCGAGGATTACCTCCAACGTCGAATCGCCCTCACCGTTGACGTAGAGGTCGCGGAGACGCTCTGCGATGCGCCGCTGCGCAACAACCAGGCTCCTGCGCGCGGCCACGAGGTGCTTGCCGTTCGACACGAGATCCTTGTCGATACGCGCAAGCTCGATGTTGGCGTAGTTCCATGCTTCGGCGGCCCGCGCCACGTCTGAGTCGAGCTGCCGCACCTCGGCCAGGACGGCCTGGGCCTGCTCGCGCTTCGATCCGATCGGATCAGCCGCCGCCGGTCCGACGGCAAGCAGCAGTCCGGCGGTTAGAGCCGCGAGAAATACGACTATAGGCATCCATCCGGGTCTGGGGCCTCCCCTGTCGGCCCTTGCTTGCGCCCGAACAGACACGCCAGCGGCGGTCTGGCCCGTCACAAGTGGGGCAGCCTAGCATCATCGGCGGATGTATGCAACCGTGAACTGCAGCCAAAATCTCTGCAAAGTGGCATCTTTTTGGGCGCCACAAGCGCGACTGTGTTAGTGTCCCCGCCTTCGTGCGTAGGGGAACGCGTAGGTGGTGGGTCGCTCTTGCGGCGGTCATAGGTGGGGCGCTAGCTGTGGCTGGCGGGTCGGCGCTGGGACAACCGACGGCCACCACCGCGTACAAGCTGAAAGTGGACGCAGTCGCCTACTACCTTCCCGGAAGGACCGCGTCGGGCGTTCCCGTGCGTAAGGGCGTCGTTGCTGTCGACCCTAGACTTATCCCGCTCGGAACACGTCTGCATATCCCGGGCTACGGACCCGGCCTGGCAGCCGATGTCGGGACCGCGATAAAGGGCCGGATAATCGACCTGTGGTTCCCGAGCACGGCGCTCGCCCGCAAGTGGGGACGGCGCACCGTGACGATCACCGTCTACAGGTAGCGGCCGCGCCGACGTCGGCGCCCTCCGGTACACCATTGCCTGTGACGCGTGTCTGCTTCGCAACCGTCCTCGCCGTCGTCACGGCGCTGACGGCCGCCGCGGCGACGAGTCGCGCGGCCTCACCTGAGCTCGCCACGGCGCTCGCGAACGCGCTCGTCGCCCCCGGAGTACAGCCGACGCGCACCGCGGCCTTGGCCGTGGATCTCGAGAGCGGCGAGGTGGTGTTTCGCAAGAACGCGCGCCGGTCACTCCTGCCGGCCTCGGCGGAGAAGCTCGCCGTCTCGTTCGCGGCACTCCGCCTGCTCGGACCGGACTTCCGTTTCCACACCGAAGTCGTGGCGACGGGGGCACGCCGAGGTCGCACCTGGGACGGCAACCTCGTCCTCATCGGACAAGGAGATCCGACGCTCGCGATCGCCGACCTCGATCGACTTGCTCGGCAGGTCGCGAAACTGGGCTTGCGGCACGTCGAAGGTCGCGTGCTGGGCGACGAGAGCCACTTCGACGCCCGACGCGATGCGCCGGGCTGGAAACCGTCGTACCTCGGGATCGAATCCAGGCCACTGTCCGCGCTGTCCGTCGTCGATCTTCCCGTACGGAACCCGAACGGCTCAGCGGCGATCGCGGCGCACGCGCTGACCGCTGCGCTGAGACGGCAAGGAGTGACGGTTTCCGGACCGCCCGGCTCGGGGCGCGCGTCCACGAGTGCGGTGCCTCTGGCACGCGACGCTTCCGAGCCGATGCGCGCAGTCGTACGCAGACTCAACCGCGACAGCGACAACTTCGTTGCCGAGCTCGTGCTCAAGGAGCTCGGAGCAACCGTTGCGCTGCAGGGGTCCACCGCGGCAGGCGCACTCGTCGTCCGTGAGGAGCTGGCCGCGGCGGAGATCCCTCTCCGAGGAGTGCGGATCGCCGACGGATCCGGGCTCTCGAGCCTCGACCGCCTGACCGTCGAGGCGCTCGTCGCGATCCTCCGAGCCGGCGCCACCGACCCGACCATGCGTGACGCGTTCGTCACGTCGCTCGCCGTGGCCGGGATCTCCGGGACGATGGAGAAGCGGTTGGTCCGCCGTCCGGCGCGGAGTCGTGTGATCGCCAAGACAGGGACGACGAACGCCGCGTCCGCCCTGGCCGGGTTCGTTCGCCGTCGCTACGTGTTCGCGATCCTCCAGAACGGAGGGCCCGTTCCGTACTGGGCCGCACGCACGGCGCAGGATCGATTCGTGACGCTTCTAGCCGGCTCGTAAGAGCTCGCCGAGATCCGACTCTGACAGGATCGGGATTCCGAGCTTCTCGGCTTTCGCGGCCTTCGACCCCGGGCTTTCGCCGACGATCACACCGGTCGTCTTCTTCGAGACGGACTCGCTGACCTTCGCCCCGAGCGCCTCGAGCGCCGCCCTCGCTTCCTCGCGCTTGAAGTTCTCGAGCGTTCCGGTGATCACGTACTGATTACCCGTGAGTGAACCCTCGGCGGGCCGGTCCGTCACGTGCGCCGTCAGCTGAAGCCCGAGCGCACGCAACTCCTCCACGAGCGCGCGGTTGTCGACGTCTGAGAACCACTCGGCGATGAGCTCGGCACGGTCAGGCCCGATCCCGTCGATCTCCTCGAGTTGCTCCTGGGACGCGTTCATGAGCGAGTCCACGGTGCCGAAGTGGTGAGCAAGACTTCGCGCGATGACCCACCCCACCTTGGGGATGTTCAGACCGAAGAGGACGCGTGAGAACGGCTGCTCTTTCGAGCGCTGGATCGACTCGAATGCGCGGCCCGCTGAGGCCTCGGCGAAGCCCTCGAGAGAAGCGAGTTGCTCGGCCCGCAACCGGTAGAGATCCGGCAACGAGCGCACGATCCCTTCGTCCCAGAGCTTCTTGACGGTGTTGCCGCCGACGTTCTCGATGTCGAGCGCCGGACCGACCCAGTGCTGGAGCGTCTCGAGGCCACGCGAAGGACACGCACGGTTCGGGCAGCGATGCATTACCTCCCCGGCGGGCTTGACGATCTCGGTTCTGCAGAGCGGGCAGCGCTTGGGCATGCGCCAAGGCCTCGAGCCGGGCTCGTGCTCGCCCGCCGGCCCGACGACCTGTGGGATCACGTCGCCGGCGCGCTGGACGATCACCAGATCTCCCTCGCGGATGTCCTTACGCCGGATGTCGTCCTCGTTGTGGAGGGTCGCACTCGAGACCGTCACGCCGCCGACCTGCACGGGCTCGAGCTCGGCGAGTGGGTTCAGGACCCCCGTTCGACCGACGCGAACGTGAATCTTCAGGAGACGGGTGACGGCTGCCGTCGGCGCCCACTTGTACGCACGCGCGAAGCGTGGACGCTCGTGCAGCGAGCCGAGCCGTTCCTGCTGGTCGAACGAGTCGACCTTGATCACGATGCCGTCGATCTCGTAGCCAAGCTCGCTGCGCTTCGACTCCCACGCGCTGCACGCCTCGGCGACCTCGTCG
>DASTEM010000145.1:0-3231 GCA_035709545.1 Gaiellaceae bacterium
GGGCGTCGAGTAACGTCTCGCCGATGTCCGACGTGGTCACGATGGACAAGATCGTCTCGCTCGCGCGCCGGCGCGGGTTCGTGTTCCCGTCCTCGGAGATCTACGGTGGCCTCGGCTCCGCGTACGACTACGGGCACTACGGCGTCCTCCTTAAGGAGAACGTCAAAGCGCGCTGGCTCGAGGCGATGGTGCGCGAGCGCGACGACATCGTGGCGCTCGACTCCTCGATCATTCTCCACCCGGCAGTCTGGGAGGCCTCGGGGCACGTGAGCGGCTTTGCCGACCCCCTCGTCGACTGCCGCTTCTGCAAGCGGCGCTATCGGGCCGACCAGCTAAGCGAGCTGGAGTGCGGCGCCAAGCCGAGCAAGCACCCCGGAGAGACCGAGAAGTGCGATCTCACCGAGCCGCGCCTGTTCAACCTCATGTTTCAGACGCGCATCGGTCCGGTCGAGGAGACAGGACAGGACGCATATCTACGCCCCGAGACCGCGCAGGGCATCTTCGTCAACTTCAAGAACGTCGCCCAGATCGCGCGGCGCAAGCCGCCGTTCGGAATCGCGCAGATCGGCAAGGCCTTCCGCAACGAGATCACGCCGGGGAACTTCATCTTCCGCACGCTCGAGTTCGAGCAGATGGAGATGGAGTACTTCGTGCCGCCTGCAGAGGCCGACGAGTGGTTTCGGTACTGGGTGGACCAGCGTGTGGCGTGGCATCTGCGGTACGGGATCCGCGAGAGCCATCTTCGCGTCCGTCCGCACGACGCCGAGGAGCTCTCGCACTATTCGTCCGCGACGTCGGACCTCGAGTACCTCTTCCCGATCGGCTGGTCCGAGCTCGAGGGAGTCGCGCACCGCGGCGACTTCGACCTCACGGCGCACACGCAGGCATCCGGGACGAAGCTCGAGTGGGTCGACGGCGAGGAGCGGTACACGCCGCACGTGGTCGAGCCGGCGTTGGGAGTCAACCGCTCGATGCTCGCGTTCATGATCGACGCGTACGACGAAGAGGTCGTCGCGGAGCGGGAGCGCACCGTGCTGCGACTCCACCCCGCGCTGGCGCCGGTCAAGGTCGCGGTGCTCCCGCTGATTCCCCGGAACGAGGACATGGTCTCGAAAGCGCGGGCGCTCTACGAGGAGCTACGCCGGGCGGTCGTCGCCGAGTACGACGACTCGGGCCAGATCGGGCGGCGCTACCGGCGCCAGGACGAGATAGGGACGCCATACGCGCTCACGATCGATGAGCAGACCCTGGAGGACGACACCGTCACGATCCGCGACCGCGACTCGCTCGCGCAGGAGCGCATCGCGATGGCGGGCGCGCGAGCGTTCGTTCTCGACAAACTCTCTCAGGACTGGGCCACACCGAAGGTCGACTAGGGTCGACTCCAGCGCTCGAGCGCCTTCGATCCCGGCTCGGTGAAGCCGAACTTGCGATAGAGGTCATGCGCGTCGGATGTATGCAGGAACCACTTCGTCCGAGCAAACGGCCCCTCGTCAACCGAGAAGCCGACGAGCTCCACGCCGAGACCGCGCCCTCGATGCTCCTCGAGCACGTAGACGTCCGCGAGATAGGACTGCGCATGGCCGTCGGACAGCGTGCGCGTGAAGCCGACCTGCTCGGCATCGTGGTAGAGACCGACAACTCGCGCCGCGCTCTCGATCAGCTCGTCCTGGACATCCCGCGACCTCCCCTTCGCCCAGTACGACTCTTCGCATAGGTAGCGATGGACCGCATCGCGATCGATCCGCGCCGGGTCGTCGTCGAGCTCGTACCCGTCGCCGAGGTCGCGCTTCACGCCGTCAGGGTGCGCAGCCGGAACCCGCCGTGGAACTCGTATGACGCGACGACGACAGCGAGCGCATCGCGCGCGGCGAGATCCCCGAACTCGAGCCCGTGCGCGTCCGCGAGTGGGCTCCATAGAAGCGCATGCATGCCCCGGAAGCCCTCGGGCGAGAGAAACACCGTCTCTGACGGCGCGCACGCCGAGCAGACGGCGCCACCCGCCCGCGGGAGGTAGCCGACGAGCTCGTCGGTGGCGCCGCATTCGACGCAGCTCTCGAGGTGCGGGACGTAGCCCGAAAGCCAGAGGAGCTTGAGCTGAAAGGCGAGTGCGAGCGGATCGAGCGCAGCGCGCCCGGTCGAGCCATTCGGGATCGCGTCCACTGCGGAGAGAAACCGCGTGAGCGCCTCGAACGCGCGCTCGTTGCGCTCCTCCTCGACGAACAGGCGCAGCATGGCTTCGGCGCCGACGAGCCCGACCGAGAGACGGTACGAGTCTTCGCGGGCGGGCCGGTGCGCATCGACGAGCGATACGCCGGTGATGGTTCGAAGCTCGCCGGAGCCGTGGTGGAGCAAGAGCTCGGCGTGCGAGAACGGCTCGAGGCGCGCCCCGAACCGCGACTTCGTCTTGCGGACTCCCTTTGCGATCGCCCCGATCCGGCCCCGGTCGAGCGAGTAGAGATGGAGGACGCGGTCGGCCTCCCCGAACCGAAACGAGCGGAGCACGACGGCCTCAGTCTTGTACGTGCGCCCCACGCGTCCAGTCTAGGTATGTCTGCGGCCTGCGAAGTCACCCCTGTTACAACTTCGCCCATGGCAGGCTGGGCCGCGCGAAAGCTCACGGACATCCCGATCGTGACAGACGGTGAGCCAGACGACCCTGTGTGGCATCCGCTGCAGCACTTCTTCGGGCTCAGCGCGTTCGGCGCCAACGTCTTCGTCGCGCATGAGGCGAATCAGACGCTGATCGAAGAGCACGACGAGCGGTCGAGCGGTCAGGAAGAGCTCTACCTGGTACTCGAGGGTGAAGCGACATTCGAACTCGACGGGGAGAAGATCGCGGCGACGAGCGGCACGGCGGTTGCGGTCACGGCTCCTACGGTGACGCGACGTGCGGTCGCGCGTGAGATCGGCACAACCCTCCTCGCCATTGGCGCCGCACCCGGCTCCTTCACTTCCACGTGGCTGGCCTCCCACTTCGAGGACGTCCCGCGCGCGTAGAAGTCAGCCGCCCTCGCCTTCCTCGAACTCGCGCTCGCGATCGGCGGCGTCACAGTCCGGGCAGAGGAGAAGTCCCTCGTCGATCTTGCCATCGACCTCGAGCGCAAAGTCGGCGTGCCGCCACGCGGTGGGCTCCTTCCGATCGGCCGGCGCCTCACGCCCATATTGCGAGCAGACAAGCTCGGTCGCCAGCATCTTCGTAGCGTATGCCACGAGGGTCAGGCTTGACAA
>DASTEM010000146.1:0-6005 GCA_035709545.1 Gaiellaceae bacterium
CCTCGAACCCGAGGAGCTTCGAGGGACGCAGGATCTGGCAGCCGTAGAACGGCGCGATCTTGAGCCCTTTGAGACCCTTGTGAGCCGCGCACTTCAACAGATCGTAGCCCTCGCCGACGGAGATGAGCCACAGGAAGTGCATGACCTCGACGCCGCCCGAGTAGGGCGGTGCGCCGACCGTGACGAGGTTGTCGTTGACCCGCTCGAGCAGCGCAGCGTCGCCCTTCAACGCGTGGTTCGCCTGCCGGAGATTGAGCGTGCAGACGTTGCACACGGTCATCAGAGTGTCGGCCCCGGTCGCCTCCGCGTACGCGAGGATGCGCGCGTTCAGGTGAAGGTAATAGTCCGGCTCGGCCTCGTGGATGTCGCCGGCGCCGCAGCACGTCACCGCCTCGAGCTCGATCAGCTCGAGCCCGACCTTGGGCGCGAGCGCCTGCGTCGAGGTGTCGAGCTCCTTCGCCGAGAGCGACGCCAGGCAGCCCTTGTAGTACGCGACGGTTCTCACGTCGTCTCTTCCCCCGGCAAGTACGGCTCTGCGAACGATCCCGGCCCATAGGGGCCACGCTCGGCCGCCGCGCCGCCATCCTCCGCATGCTCGAGACGGGAGAGCGCATGCTCCCCCTGCACAATTCCGGCGGCACCCTGTGCGCCGTCGTGCTTGACGAGGTCGTACAACGCGCGCGCCTCCTCGACGTGCTTCGCGACGTGCGGGGGAAACGGCGGCGGCACCTTTCCGTGCCGAAGCAGCCCCATCGCGAACTTCACTTCCTTCATCGACTTAGCAATCCCCTGTGTCTTGGGGACGAGCTCGGTCTCACGCAGCCATCCCGTGGTCTTCGCGGAGGTGACGAACCACTTCGCATGCTTCGCGCCCATGTCCGAGTCGATGCCCGCACGCACCGCCTCCGCGCCGAGCTTGGCGATCGCGTCGCGGGGATCGACGCCTTTCGGACAGCGCTCTTGGCAGAAGTAGCAGCGCGTACAGTCCCAGATCCCGTGCTCGCCGGAGTACTCCTGGAGCCGTTCGACGGTCGCCTGGTCACGTGCGTCGCCGACGAACCGCATGCCCTTCGCGAGTGCCGCCGGGCCGAGGAAGTCGGGGTCGGCCTCCATCGAGTTGCACTCGGAGACGCAGCAGCCGCACATGATGCACAGCGACTCCTTGTGAATCACGTCCATCCGCTGCTGCGAGACGATGTTCTCCTTCTCGCCCGGATCGGCGTAGCCCGGCTGGAGGAACGGCGTGACCGCCCGGATCTTTCCCCAGAAGGGCTCCATGTCGACGACGAGGTCCTTCACGATCGGCATGTTCCCCATCGCCGAGATGACCGGGATGTGGCCGGCCTCCGCGACCTCGGACATCCGCACCTTGCAAGCGAGCACCGCCGCGCCGTCCATACGCATGCCGCACGAGCCGCAGATCATCATGCGGCAGCTCTTGCGGTAGGCGAGGGTCCCGTCGACGCGATCCTTGACGATGTCGAGACAGTCGAGCAGTGTCGCCTCCACGGGCGCGTCGATCTCGTACTCGCGCAGGGCGCGCTCACCGGCAACGGCGTCGTAGCGCCAAATCTTGAGAGCGACCTTCACTTCAGTAGCTCCTGACTTCGGGCTGCCACTTCGTCATGCGCACCTCTTTGTACGAAAGCTCCGGGCCGCCGTCCGTCCACTGCGTCACCGAATGCTTGAGGAACCGCTCGTCGTCGCGCTCAGGGAATTCGGCCGGGCGTGAGTGCGAGCCCCGGCTCTCCTCTCGCGCGAGACCTGCCTGCACCATGCACCAGGCGACGTCGAGCATCGAGCCGAGCTCGATCGCCTGCGTGAGGTCGGTGTTGAAGACGTCTCCCTTGTCCTCGACGACGACGTGCTCGTACCGCTCGCGAAGCGCCACGATGATCTCGAGCTGCTCCTGCATTCGCTCCGTGTAGCGGAAGACGCCGAAGTTCTCGAGCATGGAGCTGCCGAGCTCGTCACGGATCTTCCACGGCCGCTCACCGTCCTTGCGCGTGAGCAGCGTCTCGAGATCGCGCTGCGCCTGCACGAGCGGAACATCGGAGACCGTGCCGGCCGGGGCAGCAGACAGTGCGCGCTCGGCAGCAGCCTGTCCGGCCCGGCGCCCGAACGTGATCGTCTCCATCAGGGAGTTGCCACCGAGACGGTTCGAGCCGTGGACCGATACACAGGCTACCTCGCCGGCGGCGTAAAGACCCTCGAGCTCGGTCGCGCCCCAGTTGTCCGTCGCAATGCCGCCCATGTGGTAGTGAGCTCCCGGTCGAACAGGGATCGGGTCGAAGATCGGGTCGACACCGGCGAACGTCAGAGCGAGCTCGCGGGAGCCCGGAAGCCGTGTCCGAATCCGCTCGGCGCCGAGGTGGCGCAGGTCGAGGAGCATTGAGCCCGAAACATCGCGACCGGCCTCGATCTCGGTTGTCTCCGAGCGGGACACGACATCGCGAGACGCAAGCTCGAGCGCGTTCGGCGCGTAGCGCGCCATGAAGCGCTCGCCGTCACGGTTCAGGAGGTACCCGCCCTCGCCGCGGCACGCCTCGGTGATGAGGACACCGCTCGGATACAGAGTCGTCGGGTGGAACTGCATGAACTCCACGTCCTTGAGCGGAACACCCGCATGCAGCGCCATCGCCATGCCGTCTCCGTTGCAGGCGTACGCATTCGTGGTCACGCGGTAGATCCGGCCCATGCCACCGGTCGCGATCACGACCGATCGCCCGGTGATGAGCCTCAGGCCCCCGTTCACGAGGTCCCAGCAGACGACTCCCACGCAGCGTCCATCCTCGACAGCGAGCCGCCACGCGAAGAACTCCTCATACACGTGCATCGGCGTCGACCCCTGCTCCATGCGCTTCATCGTCTGCTCGTAGAGGACGTGGATCAGCACGTGGCCCGTGATGTCGGCCGAGTACACAGTTCGC
Organism: Gaiellaceae bacterium; assembly: GCA_035709545.1. GTDB lineage: Bacteria > Actinomycetota > Thermoleophilia > Gaiellales > Gaiellaceae > GMQP-bins7. The sequence continues at coordinate 2,931 of DASTEM010000146.1, forward strand.
GGCGATCCCGCCGCGCCAAACGGCCGCTGCGCGAGCTTCCCCTCGTCGTTGCGTGAGAACACGCAGCCCCAGTGCTCGAGCTGGTAGATGTCTCCCGGTGCCTCGGTCGCCAGGATCTCGATCGCGTCCTGGTCGCCGAGGTAGTCCGACCCCTTGACGGTGTCGAAGGCGTGCTTCTCCGGGCTGTCTTCCGCGGCATTACCGAGCGCCGCGTTGATACCGCCTTCGGCCGCTCCGGAGTGACTTCTCGTCGGGTGGAGCTTGGACACGACGCCGACGCTCGCGCCGGTGTCGAAGGCCTCGATCGCCGCGCGCATGCCCGCGCAGCCTGCCCCGACGACCACGACGTCGTGCATGACCTCCATCCTCGAGGACGGTACCTGATCGACCCCGCGTCTCTCGGTGGAACGATCAGGCTCGGACGAAGACCGCGCGAGCGCTCGTCGCGGCAGTCATCGGCACACTGCACGCGCGCTTGGATCCCCGGCACGCTCCCTTCCAAACACGGAACTTCCACCCCTTCGCGGGAGCCGCGACCAGCGTGACGGGCGAGTAAGACGGGAACACCCCCGCACACCGAGGCCGGCACGTGATCCCCGGCTGCACGCTGCGAACAGCGCCCCGACCGGACACGGCAACGGCCAGCCGGAAGCTCGCAGGGGCAAAGAGCGCCGAGACGCTCGATCCGTTCGCCACCGCCACCGTGCAGCCGAAGGAGCCCGAGCATGCCGAGCCCCAGCGGACGAGCTTCGCTCCAGGGCCCGGGGTCGCCGTCAACGCCAGTCGCGTGGCTGCGTTCCACGTGGTCGTACAACTCCGCGCACACTCGAGCCCCGGGACGTCGGATGCGACGGAGCCCGAGCCGGACACGGTCAACGCGAGCGGCACCTGACCGTCGAGGTGAACGAGCCAGGCCGAGTCCTGCGCGTCCGGCCATGATCCGCCGTGGCCGTAGTAGTCGTTCCGCCCCGGATCGAGGGCTTTCGAAGAGAGCGGAAGATCGTCGATCGACGGGTACATCAGGTCGTTGGGATCGTCACAGGTATGGCCGCCGTTCTCGTCCATGCACTCGTTCGGCGCGCCTCGCGGTACGGCTCCGAGCGTGTGCAGCACCTCGTGCGCTCCGACGGCGGCGGTCGAGACGCCGACGCACGCCTGGTAGTAGACGACGGCGAGCCCGAAGCCCGAGGAGTCGCTCCCGCCCTGGCCACAGACGTCGTTATCGGATATCGGACCGTCGTAGTAGACGACGTACTTCGTGAAGGAGGAGCGAAGCCCGGCGGCGCCCAAAGCGTTGAACACCGCCGCGAATCGGCCAGACAGAGGCGCGAGCTGGGACCCGGTCTCTGCCGTTCGGATCGTCGTGATATCGAGCTGAAGACCGCAGGGGAACTGGGTGACGTCATTTCGAGGCGCGCGAGTGGTGTCCTGGGAACGCCACCAGGTGTCGACCTGCTCGGCATCGGTCTGCATGACACTCGCCATCTCAGCCAGCCGGTCCGTTCCGTCGGAGGGAATCGCGTACACCCAGTGGACCGGATGGCCGGCGATCGGGTTCGGGGTCCGGTCGGCCGTTGAAGCGCTCCCGCACCACGTCGCTGCCGCACGCGCCCGAACTGGCGCGAGCGCGCGAATGTCGCTCTGAGTCGAGCTCCTGAGCGTCAGCCCGTGGCCGGCCGGCTCACGAGCGCCTTGGGCTGCGACGAATCCGAACGTAACGAGAGCGGTGAGCGCGCCAGCAGCGGCGACGGTCCGCCTCAAGGAGTTGCCGCCGAGACGCGGACTCGACCGAGCGCACCTCTCTGCGTCACGCGAACGAACAGCCCCCGCTGGCCGCACACCGAGCCCGACAGCCGCTTCACGCGCTGGCTGACCCATTGAGCTCGACGGATCACAGTGCGTCGATCCGCGGCGACCAGCGCGATCTCGGGGTCGGAGCCGTTCGGCACGGTCGCGCCGATGTGGAGGTCGCCGTCGAGCGGGGTCGGAAGCGGAATCAGCCATACCTTCTTCGTCCTCTTGCCAAATACGCGTGTGAAGAGCGTCGTCCTTCCCGCCTGCCATGGCTGAAGGACGTCGAGCTCGGCCGCCAAGAGCGCAGCCTCGTCCGGAAAGAAGCTCCTCGAGATGATCTCCCACGTCGCGGTAGCGACCCCGGCCTTACGTTCGTCCATGAGGCGATAGACCTCGGCCCAGGCCTCTCCTGGGTTCTGGGAGTAGTTCAAGCCCTCGTCGCCCGGGAACGCCTCGTTGCGGGCAACGCGACTGCACACGCCGGCCGCGCTCGCCCAACCTTTTGGGCCCCAGTCGATGGCCCGCCAGGGGGAGTTGAGTCGATGCATCGCAACGTGGTGTCCGTACTCGTGCCGAACGACGTCCTCGGCGGTCGTTCCGTCTGGAGCCGACTCTCCGGGGGCGACCATCTCGTTCCGGGAATAACAGCCGAGTGCGCGGCTACCGCAGATTCCCTGGACCTCGTCGAGCGTCGCGATGTACGCGGTGAGCTGCGTGATCTCGGAGCCGTGTGTCAGACCCGTGAGGAACTCCGCCCAGCCCTCCGGAGTCGACGTCTCGAGAGGCAGTGCACCGGAGACGCGGACGTCGACCGTCTCCCCAGTCGACGTGGTGATGGGCCCACCCCGGAAGGTCGCTGCCACGCGTGCAAGTCTGTTGGCCCGAAGGGACGTCCCGGGCGCAGCGTCGATCGATCGCGCGTACTTGGCGGCGAGCGACGCTGAGTTCGACGGCGGGCCACTGGCGGATGCACCGGCGGTCGCGAGAACGACGACCCCCGAGACGACGACGGCAAGCGACCGGATTCTCGGGGGCGCCACGCTGCCCTTATAGCCACGTCCTTGTGAACGTGAGGTAAGGACCGGCGTTAAGCCCGTGTTGTCGAGGGTAGAGACGGCCGCCGGCGCGGGACGGAGCGCGCCGGCGGCTGTTCGATCTCACCCTCGGGCGAGTCGTCTAACGTTGTTCATGGAACCAGCGTCGCGGTCCATGTCTTCGTGCCGCTCGAGCACCTGTAGTGGGTGCCGTCGTAGTCGAACTCGGCTGTTCCCATCACGGTGC
>DASTEM010000147.1:0-9730 GCA_035709545.1 Gaiellaceae bacterium
GATCCTGAGGCCGAAGCTCGTGAGCTCCAGGCCGAGATCGGCCGACTCGAGGAGGAGATCGCGCGAGCGCGACGGGTGCGGGAGTCGTTGGAGCGGTACCTGAGCGCGCTCGACAGCTGAGATCTCTCCCCACGTTGCCACGAACGGCCGTCGGGTTTAGGGTTCTCTGCGGGAAGTCCACACTTGCACACGAGCTTCTGCTCGCTGCGGCAAGTGGGAGCACGGGGAGTGGGTTGTGAGACGGACCATGGGAGTTCGAGCGAAAGGATTGCTGCGGCGGTCGGGATCCGCTCGTGCAGATCCCGGTCTTGCGCAATAGATGTGCGCGGGGGCGCGTTGGGCATCTTCCCCCTTGCCCGACGCCCACCGCGCACAGCCGTCAAGCGGTGCGTCGATACGATCTCGCTCTGACATGAGGAGGCGCCGTGGCCATCGTTGAAGCGAACCCGAATCTCGGAGCTCAGATCGTCGAGGACGCGAAGGAGTACGTCCTCTACTCGTGGTCGACGCAGGACGCGATCAACCCGATTCCGGTCGCCGGCGCCGAGGGGCGTCACTTCTGGGACTACGACGGCAAGCGCTACCTCGACTTCGCGTCACAGCTCGTCAACGTCAACATCGGCCACCAGCACCCGAAGATCATCGCGGCCATCAAGGAGCAGGCCGACAAGCTCTGCACGATCGGGCCGCCGATGGCCAACGAGTCGCGCTCACGGCTCGGGCGCCTGCTCGAGGAGGTCACCCCGGGCGATCTCTGCATGTCCTTCTTCACCAACTCGGGCGCGGAGGCGAACGAAAACGCGATCAAGCTCGCGCGACTGGCGACCGGGCGGCACAAGATCATCGCCCGCTACCGCTCGTACCACGGCGCGACGCACGGCTCGATCATCTTGACGGGTGACCCGCGGCGCTGGCCGAACGAGCCCGGGATGGGCGGCGTCGTGCGGATGCTCGATCCGTATACGTACCGCTGCCCGGCGGGCCATCCCGACCCGTGCCCGGTGTGCACTGGAGCCCCGCATCTCGAGGAGCTGTTGGAGTACGAGGGCGCGCACACGGTCGCGGCCGTGATTCTCGAGACGGTTACCGGGACGAACGGCGTCATTCCGCCCCCGCCCGGCTACCTGCAGGCGATCCGCGCGGTCTGCGACCGGCACGGGATCCTGCTCATCCTCGACGAGGTGATGGCCGGATTCGGCCGCACCGGGCGTTGGTTCGCGTGCGAGAACTGGGACGTCGTCCCGGACATCATCACTGTGGCGAAGGGGATCAACTCGGGCTACGTGCCGCTCGGCGCGATGATCATCCGCGAGCATCTGAAGGAGTGGGTGCGCAGCCGGTTCTTCCCAGGCGGACTGACGTATGCGGGGCACCCACTCGCCTGCGCGTCGGCGGTCGCCTCGATCGAGGCCTTCCAGGAGGAGGGCGTGGTCGAGAACGCGGCCGAGGTGGGCGCCTATCTCGGCGAGGGGCTCCGTGGATTGGCCGCAAGGCATCCGTCGATCGGTGAGGTGCGCGGCCTCGGCTGCTTCTGGGGCGTCGAGCTCGTGAAGAGCCGCGAGACGCGGGGAATGCTCGTGCCGTTCAACGCGGCGGGCGAGGCGGCGGCTCCGGTCGCGCGGCTCGCGAAGGCGTCGCTCGAGCGCGGCCTCTATCTCATGACGCACTGGAACGTGATCATGGTCGTCCCGCCGCTGACGATCACGCGCGACGAGGTCGACGAGGGGCTTGCCGTCCTCGACGAGACGCTCGCGATCGCCGACGAATACGTCGTCTAGGTGAGCGACGTCGCCGAGCTGGCGGCGCAGCTCGTCGCGATCGAGTCGATCAACCCGGACGTCGTTCCCGGGGGATCTGGCGAGGCAGCGGTCGCTCGATTCGTCGCCGACTGGTGCGAGCGCGCGGGCCTCGAGACGACGCTCTCTGAGACCGCACCTGGGCGGCCGAACGTCGTTGCGGTCGCCCGCGGCTCCGGAGGCGGTCGATCGTTGATCCTGAACGCGCACATGGACACGGTCGGGGTAGCAGGAATGACCGATCCCTTCGTGCCGCGGCTCGAGGGCGGACGGCTCTACGGTCGAGGTTCCTACGACATGAAGGGGAGCCTCGCCGCGTGCATGCTCGCGACTGTCGCGGCGAAGGAGCGCGGTCTCGGCGGAGACGTGATCCTGACCGCGGTCTGCGACGAGGAGTTCGCGAGCGTCGGGACGGAGGCTGTCGCCGCCAGCGTTCAGGCCGATGCCGCGATCGTGACGGAACCTACCGAGTTGCAGATCGCAGTCGCGCATCGCGGGTTCGTCGCGCTCGAAGTCGAGGTCTTCGGGCGTGCGGCGCACGGCTCGAGACCTCATCTCGGGATAGACGCGATCGCGAAGATGGGCCGCGTCCTCGTCGGCATCGAGGAGCTCGACACGCGGTTGCGTTCGAATCCGACGCATCCGTTTGTGGGAAGCGGCAGCGTGCACGCATCCCTCATCGAGGGCGGGCAGGAGTTCTCGAGCTACCCGGCACGCTGCCTACTGCAAGCGGAGCGGCGCACGATCCCCGGAGAGAGCGTCGGGCTCGTCGAGCAGGAGCTACGGGAGATCGTCGCGCGGGCCGGCGAGGGCGATCCGGACTTCTCCGCAGAGGTCCGCGCTCCGATCTCGCGCAATCCGTTCGAGGTGGCCGTGGACGAGGGGATCGTCGAGGCTGTTCGTCGCCATGCGACGTCGGTTCTGGGCTCCACGCCGGAGACCGTCGGCGTCTCGTTCTGGGCGGACTCGGCTCTTCTGGCTGACGCAGGGATCCCGACGGTGCTCTTCGGCCCGATCGGCGAGGGCGCGCACGCGGAGACCGAGTGGGTCGACGTCGAGTCGCTCGAGCGCTGCGCCAAGATCTATGTCGCCGTCGCGAAGGAGTTCTGCAGCTAGCGCGCGAGGAACTCGGAGACCGCCTCGGCTGTCTCCTCGAAGGCATCCCACAGCACCGAGTGCCCGCCCGGAACAACGACGACCTCGAGCAGATCGCCGAGCGCCTCGCGATGCGCGTCGAGCAAGTGGTCGTACGGAAGGTACGACTGCTCGCCTAGGACGAGGAGGGTCGGCACACGAGCGTCCTCGAAGCGCGGCGGCTGTGAGGCCATCTCGCCGTACGCGGCGACGACCGCGGATTGGCAGTAGCGGTAGCGGTAGCGTCCGTCGTCGTCCTGGATGAGGTGGCTGGCGAGGTCCTCCTCGACCAGGGCGCGAGGCGCCCGGTGGAGCTGGCTCTCGTCGTAGCGCCGTTCGATGAGCTCGTCGAACGAGATATAGGACTTGTCCTCGCGCGCGTTCTCGGCGGCCATCAGAGCGACGTGACCCGGGAGGAGGATCGCGGGGTCGAGGAGCACGAGCTTCGGCACGAGCTTGGGGGCGCGGGCCGCGAGCTCGAACGCAAGCCTGCCCCCGAACGAATGGCCGATGAGCGCCGCGGGCCGCGCGCCGACCGTGTCGACGATCGCGTCGAGGTGAGCTCGGATGTCCCACGGCGGCTCCCAGAGCGAGAAGCCGTGTCCGATCAGGTCGGGCGCGAGGACGTGAAACTCGGGCAGCGCCTCCGCGAGCAAGGCGAAGTGCTGCCCGTGGTTCCGGACGCCGTGGAGGCAGACGAGGCGGGGGTCGCCCTGCTCACCCCATTCGTTGAGGGCGAGGGCAGTCATCGACGAGGTGAGTCCGAGGGTGCCAAGTAACAGCCTGTTACAAGGCGGGTTCTACGCACTCTCGCCCAGCGCCTCGAGCGAGTCGGGAACCATCTCTGTCCGGCGCTCGTCCCGCTCCTTCACGAGCGACCAGATCACCATTCCGTCCTTGTCGATGAGGAACGTTCCGCGATGTGGCGCGCCCGTCGCCTCGTTGAAGACGCCGTACGCCTTCGCGACCTCGCCGTGCGACCAGAAGTCAGAGGCGAAGATGTACTCCGCACCGAGCTCCTTCCGCCACGCCTGACGCGTCGGCGACGAGTCGCAGGAGACGAAGACGATCTCCGTCTGCGCATTGCGGAAGGACTGGAGGTTCTCCTGCAGGTCGCGCGCCTCGTCCTCGCAGACCGGTGTGTACGCGAAGGGGTGGAAGACGAGCAGTACGTTGGAGTGGCCGCGGAAGTCGGAGAGTCGAACGCGCTCGCCGCGCTTCACCTCGAGATCGAACTCGGGCGCGCTGTCACCTGTCCTCACCGCCATCCGATCGCTCCTCTCCTGCTTCGGACGGCCGATAGTACCGCCGGCCCCGAAGCTCCTCGGGGAGGTAGGAGAGGTCGAATCCTTCCGGGTCGTCGTGCGGGTAGAGGTACCCGTCGCCGTGCCCGCGGGCTTTCGCGCCTGCCTTGTGCCCGGTCGAGCGGAGCATTGCCGGCGGCCGCGCGTTCCCGTGCTCGCGCACATCGCGCCGCGCCTCCGAGATGGCGATCGCCGACGCGTTCGATTTCGGCGCACGAGCGAGGTAGATGGCTGCCTGCGCCAGGTTGAGCTGCGCTTCGGGCAGGCCGACGTGCTCGAGCGCCTGCGCGGCCGCGACCGCCACGACGAGCGCGTTCGGATCCGCGTTGCCGACGTCCTCGGACGCGAGGATCACCATCCGCCGCGCGATGAAGCGCGCGTCCTCGCCGGCCTCGAGCATCGCTGCGAGGTAGTAGACCGACGCGTCTGCATCGCCGCCGCGCATGGACTTGATGAACGCGGAGGCGAAGTCGTAGTGCTGGTCGCCCTTGCGGTCGTAGAGGAGCGGGCGCTTTCGTGACGCGTCGAGCACATGCTCCTCGGTCAGCGCCGTGCCTTCCGCTTCGGCGGTCGCCGCTGCGAGCTCGAGGATCTGGAGAGCCGCGCGCGCGTCCCCTCCGGCACGCTCGGCGATGGCGGTAAGCACCTCCGCGGTGGCCTCCGCGTCGAGCGTGGTGGAGCCGCGCCGGAGAATCTCGACGAGCTCGTCTTCCGAGAGGGCGGTCAGCTCGATCACCGTGCAGCGCGACAAGAGCGCCGAGTTGACCTCGAAGTACGGGTTCTCGGTCGTTGCTCCGATCAGCGTCACGAGACCGTCCTCGACGGCGTGCAGCACCGAGTCCTGCTGCGCCTTGTTGAAGCGGTGGATCTCGTCGATGAAGAGGATCGTCCGCAGGCCGTTACCACCGAGCCGGTCGCCGGCCCGCGCGATCACCGCGCGCACGTCGTCCACGCGGGCGGACACCGCCGAGAGCTCTTCGAACGCGGCTCCCGTTCGCTCCGCCACGATCCGCGCGATCGTCGTCTTCCCGGTGCCGGGCGGACCGAAGAGGATCATCGACGGCGGCCGGTCGTGCTCGATCGCGAGACGAAGCGCCGACCCGTGCCCGAGCACGTGCTGTTGGCCGACAAGCTCTTCGAGAGTCGACGGACGCAGGCGTACTGCGAGAGGCGCGTTTTCCGCCTGTCGCTCGCGTGCGGCTTCCGAGAAGAGGTCGGCCACGCGCGAAGTATGCTCCGGCCATGTCCGAGGCCGAGGACTTCTCTCAGCCGATTCTGCCCGGAGAGGCGCCTTCGGACTACGAGCGATACCTCAACGCGAGCGAGCTGCTCGCGCTCCAGAAGACGCCAGACGAGTGGGTGCATCGGGACGAGCTCCTCTTCCAGGTGACGCACCAGTCGTCCGAGCTCTGGCTCAAGCTGGCCTGGAACGACGCCGACGAGGCGGTGCGGCTGGTCGAAGAGGGCGACCTACGGGGCGCCCTTCGTCTTCTGCGGCGTTCGATTCTGTGCATCCGGTTCCTGATTCCACAGCTCGAGATGCTCGAGCACATGTCACCGTGGGAGTACCAGGAGATCCGCAAGGTCCTCGGTCACGGGTCGGGCTTCGACTCACCGGGCTGGAACGAGCTCCGGCGCGTTCTCCCGCGGCTGGGTCAGGCGTTCCACGCGGCTCGGCGCGAGGCGGGTCTCTCGCTCGCGGACCTCTACGTTCAGGGGCGCGACCACGAGCACCTGTATCAGCTCGCGGAGGCGCTCATCGAGCTCGATGAGCAGGCCCAGCTGTGGCGCATGCGCCACTACCAGATCGTCGCGCGGGTGATCGGCGACAGCGTCGTCGGGACGCAGGGGACGCCGGTCGAGCTTCTCGGACGCCTGGTGACGAAGACGTCGTATCCCGAGCTGTGGGAGGTTCGCAACGAGCTGACCGCGCTCTCCAAGGCTACGAGCGAGTGAGCCTGCGCGAAGAAGTCACCGCGCTCTTGCAGGCGCTGCTTCGCCTCGACACCGTCAATCCGCCGGGGAACGAGACGCAGGCCGCCGAGCTCCTGCGGGACTACCTCGCGGGGGGCGGGATCGAGGCCGAGCTCTTCGCGCGCGTACCGGCGCGGGCGAACCTCGTCGCCCGGATCAAGGGCGGCGACGGACCGTCGCTGGCGTTTCTCTGCCACACGGACACGGTTCTGGCCGACCGGGCCGAGTGGGACCGCGATCCGTGGTCCGGCGACCTCGTCGACGGCGAGGTCTGGGGTCGCGGCGCGCTCGACATGAAGGATCAGGTCGCGGCGAACGCGGTTGCGTTCGCGTCGCTCGCCCGTGAGGGTTTCGAGCCGACTGGCGATCTCCTCTTCATCGCGACGGCCGACGAGGAGGTCGGAGGAAACGACGGCTACGGTCTGATGTGGCTCGTGGAAGCGCATCCCGACGCCGCGCGGTGTGACAACGCGATCAACGAAGGCGCAGGCGAGCGGCTCGTGCTCGGCGGGACGCCCGTCTACATGTGCGCGACCGCCGAGAAGATGTCGGCGCCCTTCACCGTGCGTGTTCACGGACGGAGCGGCCACGCGTCCATGCCGGGCATCGCCGACAACGCGCTCGTGAAGGCGGCGCGGTACATCGAGGCCCTGGGTGCGTACGAGCCGCCGTATGAGCTCATCCCGGAGGCAAAGGGGTTTCTCGAGGCGGTCCTCGGAGAGACCCCGCCGCTCGACGAGGCCCTGACTCGTGCCGGCGAGCTGCATCCGATGCTTCCGGCGCTGGTCGAGCCGTTGCTCGCGTTCACGCTCTCGCCGACGATGATCGACGCGTCCCATCAGCGGAACGTGATCCCCGCGGTGTGTGAGATCACGGTCGATTGCCGTCTCCTCCCGGAGACGACGCCGGCAGAGGTCGAACCGCTGATCCGGGCCGCGCTTGGGAACGGTCGGTACGAGCTGGAGTTCGACGAGGCTGTCGGCGGGACGCGCTCGTCACTCGAGACTCCGCTCTGGGACGTGCTCGAGCGATTCACGGCCGAGATCGAGCCGGGTGCCCGGCTTGCGCCGATTGCCTGCCCGGGCTTCACTGACAGCCATTACCTCCGCGAGGCGTACGGCACGACGGCGTACGGCTTCTTCCCGTTGAGGACGATGGACACGGAGCTCGCCACGAAGCTCGTCCATTCGGCCAACGAGCGGATCCCGGTCGACGACCTCGAGCTCGGCGTGAAGATGCTTCGGTACACGGCGACGGCGCTACTCGGTCGATGAGCGCTGCTCCCGCCGACGCGCTCGTCGCCTTCGGGATCACCGGGGACCTCGCGCGCAGGATGACCTTGCCCGCGCTCTACCGTCTCACCCAGCAGGGCCTGTTGACCTGCAAGGTCATTGGCGTCGGGCGCCGTCCGGTTAGCCAGGAGGAGCTCGTGCAGCACGCTCGGGAGGCGGTCACGGCTGCGGTGGACACGGTTGACGAGAAGGTGCTAGGCGAGCTCCTCGGCAGGCTGTCGTATATCGGCGGAGATGCCGAGGAGGGTCCGATGTACGACCGGCTCCGGGTCGCGCTCGACGGAGCGTCCGCACCGGTGTTCTACGTCGCCACTCCGCCGGCGACGTTCCTCGAGGTCGCGGAGGAGCTCGCAGCGGCGGAACTCGTGCGGAATGCCCGTCTCGTAGTGGAGAAGCCCTTCGGCACCGACCTGCACTCGGCGCGGGAGCTGAACACGCGGTTGACGGCGATCTTCCCGGAGGAGCGCCTCTTCCGGATCGACCACTTCCTAGGCAAGGAGCCCGTCCAGGACATCATGTACCTCCGCTTCGCGAATGCGCTCTTCGAGCCGATCTGGAACCGCGAGCACGTCGAGTCGATCCAGATCACGATGGCCGAGGACTTCGGTGTGGAGGGGCGCGGCAGGTTCTACGACCCGGTCGGCGCGGTCCGCGACGTCTTGCAGAACCATCTCCTGCAGGTGATCGCACTCGTTGCGATGGAGCCGCCGTCGGGTGACGAGGACGCGATCCCGCGGCGCCGGGAGGACGTCTTCCGGGCGATGCCGGCGGCCGACCCGAAGGACGCTGTGCGGGGCCAGTACGCCGGGTACCAGGACATCGATGGCGTCGAGCCGGGGTCGGACACGGAGACGTTCGTCGCGCTTCGCCTCGAGATCGAGAACTGGCGCTGGGCGGGCGTGCCGATCCTCGTGCGGGCGGGGAAGGCTCTGCCGAAGACCGCGACCGAGATCGTGATCCGGCTCCAGCGCGTCCCTCACCTGCAGTGGGGAAGGCACCGCCTCGACTCACCCGGGCACGACGACATCGTCCTTCGCATCGGACGCCACGCAGGAGTGTCCGTGTACCTGCGTGCGAAGTCTCCGGGGAAGGAGGTTTCGCGACCGGTGTCCCTCGATCTCGACTTCGCGGAGGAGCTCGGCGAGCCGCCGCAGCCGTACGAGCGGCTCTTGGCCGACGCGCTCCGCGGCGATAGCACGCTCTTCCCGCGCTGGACGGTGATCGAGGAGACCTGGCGGATCGTGCAGCCGCTGCTCGACGCGCCGCCTCGGGTCGAGACGTACGAGCCCAAGACGTGGGGCCCGATCTCCTCGCACGATCTCGCCGCCAGGCACGGCGGGTGGCGCGAGCCGCAGTCTCCCACGTAGCCGCTAGCGTGCTCTGACATGAGCTGGACGGAGTGGGCAGACGCAGTCGAGGTCGAGCCGTCGATCTACGCCTCGGACTTCTCGCGCCTCGGGGAGCAGCTCGGCGCGCTGGTGCAGGCTGGTGCACGGGTCTTCCACTTCGACGCCGGCGACGGCCACTTCATCCCGGAGATCACCATCGGCCCGATTGTCCTATCTTCGATCTCGCCTCTTGTTCGAGGCTGGGGCGCCCGGCTCGACTGCCACCTCATGGTCCGAGAGCCCGAGCGCCATTTCGAGGCGGTCGCGAGCGCGGGCGGCGACAGCGTGACGTTCCATGTGGAGGCATGCGACGCGCCCACTCGAGCGATTGAGCTGGCGCGCTCGCTCGGGCTCGGTGTCGGCGTCGCGCTAAAACCCGAGACGCCGGTCGAGGACGCGGTCGCGGCCGCCGAGGGCGCCGATCTCGTCCTCTGCATGTCGATCCGTCCCGGCTACTCGGGCCAGGCGTTCATGCCCGAGGCACTCGAGCGGATTTCGAGGCTACGTGAGCTCCTCCCTGCGGATGTGCGGGTCCAAGTGGACGGCGGGATCAACGCAGACACGATCGTCGCTGCGCGCGAGGCCGGAGCCGACCTCCTCGTCTGCGGCAGCGCGATCTTCTGGAACGACGATCCGGCTGCCGCGTTTCGCAAGCTGACGAAGACCGTCTCGGGACGCCAGCATGCGTGAGGCGCTGCTCGAGCTGCGACGGCCGGAGGAAGCGTTCCGCCGCATCGAAGAGTGGCTACGCGCGGAGGGCTTCTTTGCTCCCGGTGGCGACGAGCTCGTCGCGGATCTCTACCTCGGGTACGGGCTTTCGGAGTCGATTCGGCGTGGCTCGT
>DASTEM010000148.1:0-3358 GCA_035709545.1 Gaiellaceae bacterium
GCCACGACGCAGAGCGTGATGGCGTCGCAGGTCGCGCACTGATGACGATGGCGCGCCAGGCCGATCCGCTCGTCATCCGGCGGCTCGAGTTCCTCGGCGGCCAGGCCTCGGTAGGGGGCTGGAAACCGGGGAGCGACCTTCCGGAGATCGCGTTCAGCGGGCGGTCGAACGTCGGAAAGTCATCGCTGCTCAACAAGCTCGTCAGGCGGAAGGCACTGGCGCGGGTGAGCGGGACGCCGGGCAAGACGCGGGAGATCAATTTCTTCCGGGTGAACGAGGCCTTCCACCTCGTGGACCTCCCGGGATACGGTTACGCCCGCGTCTCCAAGGCGGCGCGAGAGACGTGGCGGCCGCTCATCGAAGGGTACTTGCGGACGAGCGAGCAGCTGCGCGGCGTCGTCCAGCTGATCGATGCGCGACACGCGCCATCGGCCGATGACCTGCGCATGATGGACTTCCTCGCCTCGCTGGGCGTCCCGACCATCGTCGTCGCGACAAAGGTGGACAAGCTCGGCAACGCCGAGCGGGCGGCGAGACTGGCCGAGCTTGCGGAGCAGTTGGGCGTGGAAGAAGATCAGCTCATTCCATTCAGCGCGCGCACCGGCGAGGGACGCGACGATCTCGCCGAAGCCGTCGTGAGCCTGCTTGCGCAACCGTCGTGGAGGGAAGCGTGAGGATCTTCATCGCGGCGTTGGCGAGCGGTGCGCTCGCGTGTGCGTCCGCTCCCCAGGGCGGTGGTCCCGATACTCCTTCCGGTCCGACGCCCGCGCAGCAATCGACGGTCGATCTCCCGGTCGGGTTCGGCACGTTACACCAGGACGATCTCGCGCTTCGCATTCAGCTGCCGGCCGTGCTCGTACGCGCGATTCCGCTCGACGAGACGGTCATTCGCGTGCTCGCTCCGGATTCGTATCGCGGACTTCACGAGCTGGTGGCGAGCCGGCAAGCCGAGATCGACGAGCGCGCGCGGCGATATGGCGTGCGTCAGCCAAGCCTCTGGTACTTCTCGTACTACGGCGTGCAGCCCGATGCGCGCTTCTCGCCCGACGAAGTCGTGATCACGAGCGCGGGCCGCGTGTTCCGCCCGCTGTCGATCCTGCCCCTGACGCCGGGCTTTGGCGAGCAGCGCCTCGAGCAGCGCGGTGTGCAAACGGCGATCTACATCTTCGATGACGGCGTCGATGTGAACCTTCCGCTCACCGTGAGCGTTCAGGGAATACCGAGCAGCGGCTGGGAATCGAATCTCCGGCGGATCGAGCGCGAGCGTGCCCTCGTGCGCTCGCGCGCGGCGGCGCGGTCTGGTCGCTGAGGTCCTGCGCGTCATCCGCGGCACCACATCACTGAAGGCAGCCATGGTCCTTCGCCCACTCCGTCCTCTCACGAGATCGCCTAACGCGCGTACCATCGACGCGTGGATCGAACAGCTGTCCGATGCGCTGGCACGGACCGACGCCGACCGCGCGACCATCTGTCGGCGTGCGCTCGCGGAGCTGACGTATCCGGAGTACGCCGACAACTGGGAGACGGCGGTGGAGGACGAGTCACTGCCGCTCGCGACGCGGAGCGCGCTTCTCGCGCTCGACCCGCGCAATGTGACGCTGGAGCCCGAATACTACGCGGAGTGCGACGACGCGAAGTTTCAGCGCGTGAAGCCGCTGTTGTGGCTCTGGTACTCGCTCGACCGCACCGTGCTTGGAGGGCAGAACGTCGACGCCGGCGTACGGCTGCGCCGGATGCTGGCTCCGCTCATCTTCAAGCGTGTCGGGGCGAACTTCAAATGCTTTCAGTTCGTCGAGTTCTCATTCGGCTACAACCTCGACGTCGGCGATGATGTCGTCGTCCACCGTCACGTGCTCCTCGACGATCGCGGCGGCATCGTCCTCGGCAATCGCGTGTCGATCAGCGACTACGCGAACATCTACTCGCACACGCACAGCATCGTCGATCAGAAGGACGTGACAACGCTCGAGACGGTCCTGGAGGACGATGTGCGCATCACCTATCACGCGACGGTGCTCGCCGGCGTACGAGTCGGCCGAAACGCGATGGTCGGCGCGATGGCCGTCGCCACCAAGGACGTTCGTCCGTTCCACGTGAACGTGGGCATTCCGGCGAAGAGCGTCAGGGTGAAGCCGAACGCACCGGAAGAAGCGTATTCGACGGTTCGGAAGCCTCGAGAAGATTGAGTCCTCTCCCGAGTAGAGGAACGAGGACCGAGGACCAAGGAACTCGATCGGGTAGCTTCTCAATCGAATTCCTCGCTCCTTGGTCCTCATTCCTCATTTGACTCTGAGTACGTCCTCGACCGGTCCGGCATCGCCGCGAGCGAGCAGAGCGACCGCGTCGGTCACGTTGGCGCGCTCTCGCGGCCAGGCGAATCGCTTCACCGCGTCCGGGATCGACAGCCAGGCGGCACGCGAATGCTCCGGTCCGAGTCGCAGCGGACTGTCGGAGACGACGGCCGCGAACACTATCGCGACGATCACCGCCTGTTCCTGGTGCAGATAGAACGGCTGCACCGTGACGTTGTAGAGTCGCTCGACGGAGAGGCCCGTTTCCTCCCGCACTTCGCGCAGCGCCGCGTCCTCGGGGCGCTCGCCGCGCTCGATTCGGCCGTGCACCGTTTCCCATGCTCCGGTGCAGCGAACTCCGGGCGCACGCTCGAGCGCGAGCGCCTCCCACTCGTCGGCGCGGCGGCGAAGCACGAACACATCGACGGCGCCGACGCGCATCGCCGTCGCTTCGCTCAATCCACCTGACGAGTGCGCCCGAGGAGGGCGTGAATCCTGGCGCTCAACGCGCGCGGACGAAACGGCTTCGTGATGAAGTCGCTCGCTCCGTACTCGAACACGCGCACTTCACTCGCCTCGTCGCCCTTCGCCGTCAACACGATCACCGGGAGGTCCGATGTCGCCGGACGAGCACGCAAGTGACTGAGGACACCGTAGCCATCGAGGCGCGGCAGATTCAGATCGAGCACGACGATGTCGGGCGCACCGCGGTCGACTTCGTCGAGCGCGAGCACGCCGTCGCCCGCCTCGAGGACGACGTACCCCTCGTGTTCCAGCAGCTCTCGAAGCAGCCGCCGGAGCGGCTCTTCATCCTCGACCAGGAGTACGGTGGCGTGTCGTCTCGCCGGTCGGGTGCCCGGTGTGAGATCGTCGAGAAGCTCGAAGGCCGCATCGTGACCGGCGGCCGGCGCCGGCGATTCCTGCCGCTCGGCGCGCGCCCTGCCCCGTGCCCCATCGCGCCCGTTCGTCGGACGAGACGACGGATCCGTCGTCGTCCGCCCCGACTGCGCCGGCGCTTCCTGAGGGGCTTCGAGCACACGCAGCAACTCTTCGATCGTCGTGTCACC
>DASTEM010000149.1:0-6722 GCA_035709545.1 Gaiellaceae bacterium
TGCGTTCACGGGGGACGCCGCGTCTGAGGACCTCGCGCACGAGCCGGGGCAACCTCCCGGTTTCCCCAGACCCCTTCCCCTGATCCGCGTTGCGGACAAGGCGCTCCGCGCCTTCCCCGCACCCCTCCACGCTCCTGGGCCACAGATCGGCCCATGAGCCTGCAACTCGTGGAACCGGTGCGCCGCACCGCCGTCGTCGCCTACTCGGGAGGGCTCGACACGTCGTGCATCCTCGCGTGGCTCAAAGAGGACTGGTACGGCTTCAACGAGGTCGTCGCCGTTCTCGTCGACGTCGGACAGGAGTTCGACCTCGAGGCGTCGATCACACGCGCCGAGGCCGCGGGCGCCGACGACGTGCTACTCGTCGATCGGAAGGATGGGTTCGCCGAGGAGCAGTGCGCGCGCGCGATCCTCACGAACGCGCTCTACGAGGGGAAGTACCCGCTCGTATCGGCGCTTTCCCGCCCGGTTATCGCCGGCGCCGTGGCCGAGATCGCGCTCGAGCTCGGCGCGGAGGCAGTCGTACACGGCTGCACCGGCAAGGGAAACGACCAGCTCCGCTTCGAGCTGGCGTTCAAAGCGCACTACCCCGGCGTGAAGGTCATCGCGCCGCTGCGCGACAGGATCTGGACGCGTGACGAGGAGATCGACTACGCGACCAACAAGGGGATTCCGGTCGTCCAGACGGCGTCGTCTCCGTACTCGATCGACGAGAACCTGTTCGGGCGTTCGATCGAGGCGGGCATTCTCGAAGATCCGTGGAACGGGCCGCCCGACGAGCCCTACGCGTTGACCTCCGATCCGTCAACGGCTCCTGCGCCGACCGAGGTGGTCGTTGGCTTCGAGCGCGGGCTTCCCGTCTCGATCGACGGCGAGGAGCTTCCGCTGGCTGAGCTGATCACGCGTGCCAACCACCTGGCCGGCGCTTACGGCATCGGGCGGATCGACATGATCGAGAACCGCGCGGTCGGGATCAAGAGCCGCGAGGTGTACGAGGCTCCGGGGGCGATCATGCTTATCGCCGCGCACGCCGCGCTCGAGGACGTCGTTCTCACGAAGGACGAGGGACGGCTTAAGCGGCCGCTCGAGCAGCGCTGGACCGAGCTCGTGTACGAGGGTCGCTGGCACAGTCCAGCGCGGGAAGCAATCGATGCCTTCGTCGACTCGACGCAGCAGCTCGTCACGGGTGAGGTTCGGCTCGAGCTGCGGCCGAATGCGGCCGTCGTCACCGGCCGGCGCTCACCGCACATGATCTACGCGGCGGATCTCGCCTCGTACGGAACGGGAGAGACGTTCCCGCACGACGCGGCCGAAGGCTTCATCCGGATCTCGTCGCTCGAGACCGAGCTGCACGCGGCCCGAGCCCGCACCCTAACCCGGGCATAATCCTCCCCGTGACGACGTGGTCGGGGCGCGTCGAGGGCAGCCTCGACGCCGAGGTTTGGGAGTTCCTCCGCGTGAGCGATGCCGAGCTCCTCCCGTACGACTGCGAGGCGTCGTGCGAGCATGCGCGCCGCCTGCTGGACGCGGGGATCCTCACACTCGAGGAGTTCGAGGACGTCGAGACACGACTGGCCGAGATCGCCCAGGATCCGGACGGGTACCTCGACTCGGACGAGGACGTTCACACCGCGATCGAGCGTCAGCTAGGGGATGTCGGTCGCAAGATCCATGCGGGCCGATCGCGGAACGATCAGGTCGCTGCCGCCTTCCGCCTGTATGTCCTCGACGCGTGTGCCGAGGCGCGCGAGGCAATCGACGCGCTCGCGCTTGTCATCCTCTCGTTCGCCGAGTCCGAGGCAGAGACCCTCATGCCGGGGTACACGCACATGCAGCGCGCGCAGCCGGTCACGCTCGGCCACCACCTGCTCGCGTGGGTGGAGATGCTCGATCGCGACCGAACGCGATTTGCCGCAGCTGCCGAGGCGGCGGCCGAGAGCCCGTTGGGCGCGGGCGCGCTCGCCGGCTCGACGTTGAAGCTTCCTCCCCCTCCGCGACAGATGCGCAACTCGATCGACGCCGTCGCCGACCGCGACTTCGCGCTCGACTACCTCTATGCGGCCGCCGTGCTGTTCACGCACCTCTCGCGAATCGGGGAGGAGATCGTCCTCTGGGCGACGTCCGAGTTCGGCTTCGTCCGCCTTCCCGAGTCGGCGGCAACCGGGTCCTCGATGATGCCGCAGAAGCTCAATCCCGACGTTGCCGAGCTCGCCCGCGGCAAGGCCGGCACGGCGATCGGGCGACTCACGGGTCTGCTTGCGACCGTGAAGGGGCTTCCGCTCGCGTACGACCGCGATCTACAGGAGGACAAGACACCCGTCTTCGCGACCAGGCGCGACACGAGGCTCGCGCTCGAGGCGCTCACGATGCTGGTCAGCGGGCTCGAGGTCGATCGCGCGCGGCTTGCGAAGGCCGCGTCCGATCCGCTGCTGCTGGCCACGGATGCGGCAGAGGCGCTCGTCCTCGCGGGCGTCCCGTTTCGCGACGCGCACGAGCAGGTCGCCGAGAGCGTTCGCGACGGCTCGTTCAAGAAGCCCCGGAAGAGTGCGAAGCGCGCCTCACCGGGCCCCGGCGGCATTCGTGACGCGGTCGAGGAAGCGCGCCGCCGCTTCGTCGACAACCTCTGAGGCACTACTCGCTTTCGGACATCGCGAGGAGGTCCTCACGGGTGATCTTCCCGATGAGCTCGGGATGGTCGCGCTTGATGTGTTCCTCGGCCGCGCGAAGCAGCTCCTCGTCTGTGTCGCCGCGGACGACCTGGCCGCACTCGCAGTTGATGAGCTTCACGGGACGCTCCTTGTCAGTAGGTGAGGACGCGATCGGCTTCGAGCGAGAGCTCGACAAGCTTGGAGGGCATTGCCGCTTCGGCGACGCCGTCCGGCTCGAAGCCGCGAGCCTTACTCGACATGCCGGAGACGTACCACTGGGCACCACCTGCGCGCAAGCCGTCGTAGGACTCGCGGAGGCTGCCCGTACCCAGCCCGACCAGTGAGTCCAGCACCGGCTCGCGCAAGAGCTGCACTGCATCGCCGGCGAGGAAGAGCGATACGTCGTGGCCGGCTTCCTGCGCTGCGCGGGCGACCAGGAAGGCCAGCGTGGCCCGCGTTGGATGCTCAGGCCCATTCGTGACGTTTACGAGGATCTTTGCCATGGCAGCAGTTTCGGAGCTTCGTATTGTCGTAACCTTGGCGCCAGCTTGGCGACGCGCATCCATCTCTGCGGGCGCCTCACTGCGGAGATCTCTGGTCGCCAGATCGAGTCGGAGCTGCCTGGGCGGCAAGGGCGTCTCCTCTTCGCGTACCTGGCGCTCAACCGCGCTCATGCCGTTCGTCGCGACGAGCTCATTGCGGTCGTCTGGGAAGAGCAGCCGCCTGCCGCGACCGACTCGGCGCTCTCGGCCCTCCTCTCGAAGCTTCGCCGGCTCGTTCCGATAGAAGGGCGCTCGGATCTCCGTTTGGCGCTCCCGCTCGACGTGTGGATCGACGTCGAAGCCGTCGGCGAGGCAATCCATCGCGCCGAGGGAGCGGCTGCCCGGCGCGACTGGACGTCCGCGTGGGGGCCGGCACGGGTTGTCCAGCACATAGCAGCGCGTGAGCTACTTCACGGCGAGGAGGCAGAATGGCTCGACGAGCACCGGCGTCACCTCCGAAGCTCGTACGAGCGCGCGCTCGAGGTTGCTGCCCAGGCGTGCCTGGAGATCGGCGGGAGCGAGCTCGACACGGCCGAGCGTGCCGCACGGACGCTCGTCGAAGTCGCGCCGTATCGCGAGTCAGGGTACCGCTGGCTGATGCTGATACTCGAGCGACGTGGAAACCGCGCCGAGGCGCTCCGTGTCTACGACGAGCTGCGGCGGCTCCTACGCGACGAGCTCGGCGCGGCGCCGGGTCCTGCCACGCAGGAGCTGCATCAATCTTTGTTGCGTTAACCGCCGATGAGCGCGTCGCGCACGCGGTGCTGAAAGTCGGCGATGAGCTGCTCGCTCTCCGCCATCAGGCGACCCTGGGGAACCATGCCCGAGTCGAGGCCGCGCTGGACGGACTCGACGAGTCCCACGTCCTCCTGGCCAACCTCGTCGTCCCACGCCTTGAGCTCCTCGATCTGCTCCGGCGAGGCGTCGGGACCGAAGTAGTAGTCGGTCACCTCGACGGTCCGGTGCGGGCCGTCCGGCACGTAGCGCTCGAGACCGACGTTCGCGATGCCCGGCGCGATGTTGATCGTCGTCGCCGGGAAGATGAAGTGGTACTGGGCCTGTGCGACCTCGCCTGCCGGCCGGTACGTCGCCCGACCGTCACCGGAGAGAGCTGACTCGCGGACGGCGCCGAGCTGGCTCGAGAATGTCGGGTGCACCTGGAGCGCGTACGCGTCGGGGCTCACGTCGATCACCTTGCTGAACCCCGGATGCGCGGTGGGACAGTGGTAGCACTCGAGGTAGTTCTCCATGGCGATCTTCCAGTTGGCAGCGATCGTCCACTCGTGGTGCGAGTGGAAGCGCACCGCGTCGAGATCGACGCCGCTGCCGGCCACGATCGAGGGGAGCTCGCCGAGCGTCTCCTCGAGCGGCTCGGCGTCTCGAGCGAGGTTGACGAAGACGAACGGCCCCCAGGTTCCGACCGACACGGGTAGGAGTGAGAAGCCCGAGGGGTCGAAGCCAGGCTCCCGCTCCGACCGTGGCGCTCGGCGAAGCGACCCGTCGAGGTCGTACGTCCAGGCGTGGTACGGGCACTGGAGCGTCTCGCGGCAGCCCTCGCCCGAGACGACGAGATGGCCGCGATGTCGGCAGACGTTCACAAAGCCGCGCAGCTCTCCGTCCGAGCCGCGTACGACGGCGACCGGAACGTGGCCGATTTGCGCCGAGAAGTAGCAGCCGCGATCGGCAACCGACCCGAGCGGTCCGGCGTACTGCCACGTCGTCGCGAAGATGCGGTCGCGTTCGAGCGCGAACACGTCAGGGTCGGAGTACCAGCTTGCGGGGAGGGTCCAGCCTTCCTCGAGCGGGTTCGAGATCTCGAGACTCGTGCTCGAGGCGATGTTCATGCCGTGCTCCACGTGAGAGGCGCGAGCTCGACGACCTCGCGAAGGAACGGCGGCTCGTCACGATCGGAAGGAGGCTCGTCGAGCTCCTCGGCATAGCGGTGACCGTCCCAGACGGCGGCCGCGATCGTTCCCGGGCTCCATGCGTCCCCGATCAGGCGGATCGTCGGGCCGCTGCGCCCTTCGAGCGCGGCCTCGAGCTCGTCGCGCAGAGCATCGTCGGGAAGCCTCGCTGTGACGAGGACGAGCGAGTCGCACGGCAGCTCCTGCTCGCGCTCCGTGTACACGCAGGCCGTTCGCACGGCGCCGTCACTCGCTGCGAGAACGGTGCGTGAGGTGAGGGCTGTGACGCCGAGCTCGAGCAGGCGCCGCTGAATGCGGTGCTGCTCCATCGTGTTCACCGTCCACTCCGAGACGCGCGCTTCCGGAGTGACGAGCGTGACCTCATGTCCCTCGGTCGCGAGCAGCTCGGCGAGCACGCCGCCCATGTAGTAGTGATCGTCGTCGAAGAGCACAACGCGCCTGCCGCTGGGACGCGAGCCGGACATGAGGTCGTCTGGAGTCAGGAGCTCCAAGCCGTCCAGCTCGAGCGGACGCGTATGCCAGCGCCCGACTCCGTCAGCGCGCCAGTGCGAGCCGGTCGCGAGTGCGACGTCATCGAAGTCGTACGAGACAATCTCGGCGGCGTCGAGTTGACTGCCGAGCGCCACCTCGACGCTCGGAAGGCGGTCGAGCTGGCCCTTTCGGTAGTCGAGCACCCGAATCCAAGAGGCGAGCCCGGGCAAGCGAGCCTCGCGCACGACCCTGCCGCCGAGCGCGTCGTTGGCCTCTGCGAGGACAACCTCGTACCCCCGCTTGCCGAGCGCCTGCGCGGCCTCGAGCCCCGCCGGGCCCGCGCCGACCACGAGCACTTTCGCATCCGTCGTTTTCGGACGCATCCGCTCGGGGTGCCATCCACGCCGCCACTCCTCGCCCATCGACGGGTTCTGGGTGCACCGTAGGGGTGTCATCGTGCTGTCGGCCGTTACGCAGATGTTGCAGCCGATGCATTCGCGGATCTCGTCGAGTCGGCCTTCTTCGATCTTCCTCGGAAGGAACGGGTCTGCGATCGACGGGCGGGCGGATCCGATGAAGTCGAGCACGCCGTCCCGGATCATCCGCACCATCGTGTCCGGCGAGGTGAAGCGGCCGACGCCCACAACCGGTTTAGACGTGAGCTGCTTGAGACCGCGAACGTACTGCTCCTGCGCACCCTCATCCGCGAAGCGCGATGTGATCGAGTCGAAATCCCACTCTCCGACCATGAAGTCCCGGAGATCCGGAAGCTCGCCCACGAGGCCGAGCACCTCCTCGATCTCCTCTCGCTCGAGCCCTACCCCGCCGACCAGCTCGTCGACGCAGATACGGCAGGCAACCGCCGCGCCGCCGTCGACCTCCTCCAGCGTGTCCTCGAGGATCTCACGGAGCAGCCGCGCGCGGTTGTCGAGGCTGCCGCCGTAGCCGTCGCGACGGTCGTTGTAGCGTCGCGAGAGAAAGTGCTGAATCGTCGTCAGCCCGTGCCCGGCGTAGACGTAGACGAGGTCATATCCGGCGCGCAGCGAGCGGGCGACCGCCTGCCGGTGCCAGCGCCTGAAGTCGGCCAGGTCGTCGATGCTCATACGCCGGGCCTGTACCGGGTGTGTTCCCGGAAC
>DASTEM010000150.1:0-9978 GCA_035709545.1 Gaiellaceae bacterium
GGCGACGAACGTCGTCACAGCCGGCTAGTCCGCGGATCTGAGGCCGTGGCCGCTCCGGCGGCCACGGCCCCTCACCTCGAACAAGGGGACCGAATGAAAGAAAAGGAAGAGAAGATCGAGGTCGAGGGCGAGGTCATCGAAGCCCTGCGAAGCCGAATGTTCAGGGTCCGTCTCGACAACGGCCATGAGGCACTGGGGTACATGGGGGGCAGGATGAAGCGCTACCGCATTCGGGTGTTCCCCGGCGACCGCGTACGCATCGAGCTCTCTTCGTACGATCTGACCCGCGGTCGCATCGTCTACCGGCTCAGCTGAGGCCGAACCGCGACACCGAGCTAGCTCCTCGCTGACGCGACGATCTCGTCGTGAAACGCGAGAGAGCCGCCAGGTGGTGGCGGCTCTCTCTGCCCTCACAAGTCGGGCGGCGTCCGTGTCCAGCTGACTACGAGACGCAACTGTGGGCGATCGCGGTCAGCTTGGCGCCGAGCGCGGGCTTTGTTGCATGGCCGGACTCCCAGGCTGCATTCTTCGCTTGGCCGTAGCTCATGCCGAAGCAGTCCTGGATCGCGTTGCCGTAGCCGTTTCCTGCGGAGGCCGTGGCGGGCAGCGCGAGGAGCGCGGCAGCACCGACGGCAACGATGAGCTTCTTCATGGTTATCTCTCCCTGGCTTGTTCGAGGTCGCTAGCTGCTCGGGATGAGCACGTTGTTGATGACGTGGATGACGCCGTTCGACGCCATGATGTCGGTCTTCGTGACCTGCGTCTTGCCGTTCAGGAAGACCTTGCCACCGCGAATCTGAATCTTCACGGCCTGGCCGGCAAGCGTCTTGGCCGACTTGCCGTTCAGTGTCACGACTTTTGCCGCGGGGACGTTGCCCTTCACGACGTGGTAGAGCAGGACCTTCTTCAGAAGAGCCGGATCGTTCGCGACGGCGTCGAGCGTCGACTTCGGCAGCTTGTTGAAGGCCGCGTTCGTGGGCGCGAAGACGGTGAACGGCCCCTTCCCGCTGAGAGTGCCGGCGAGTTTCGCCTGCTTCAGCAACGACACGAGCGTGCTGAACTGGGGCGCCGAGGCAGCCGTCTTGGTGATGCTCACCTTCGACTGAGCCGGGGTGGCCGAGACCGGAGCGATCACGAGCGCTGCTCCGACCACCGCCACTGTGAGAGCGAGTAGTGCCTTACGCATTGGTTCCTCCCTGCTGTAGAGGTTAGGACGAGAGTTTGTATAGCAACAGACCAAGAGTTGTACAAGGTGTTCCTGTCGAAATACATCGCAATTTGCGGTTTTTGCGTCCAATCTGCGTCTAATGTCTGTATAAAATACGCCCATGAGCACGGCCCGCACACAGGAACGCGCGTGAGCGTCCTGGCGCGGCTGGTCGCAGGCCGCCGGTCGAAGTTCGCGGCGCTTGGCATCTGGACCGCCGTTGCGCTCGGACTAGGCCCGCTCGCAGCGCAGTTCGAGAGCGCCCAGCGCAACGAGCCGTCGAGCTTTCTTCCGGGAGACGCCGAGTCGGTCGTCGTGCTCGAGGCCGGCGAGGGCTTCGAGGGCGGGGACGTCACGCCTGCAATCGTGGTCTTCCGTGACCCGGGCGGGCTCGACACGCAGGGGAGGGCGGCGGTCGCGCTCGCGCAGGCGCGCGTCGGGGAGGCCGGGATCGAAGGAGTGAAGCCCCTGTTGGCGCCTCGGTACTCGGAGGACGGCACGACTGCGGTTGTGACCGTGCCGATTCAAGCCGAGGGAGACGAGGAGATCCTGATCGGGGCCGTCGACGACGTCCGCGATCTGGTACGTGCGGACCTCCCGTCGTCGATCGAAGCAAAGGTGACCGGGCCGGCCGGTTACTCGGCAGATGCGAGCAAGGCCTTCGAGGGCGTCAACTCGACGCTGCTCTTCGCGACCGCCTCACTCGTCTTCGTCCTTCTCGTGTTGATCTACCGGAGCCCGATCTTCTGGGTACTACCTCTCTTCGCCGTACTCGTCGCGGAGTCCGTCGTGAGAGGCATCGGCTATCTCCTCGCCGAAGCCGGGGTCGTCATCAACGGGCAGACGGGAGGCATCCTCCTTGTCCTCGTCTTCGGTGCCGGCACCGACTACGCGCTCCTGCTCACGGCGCGCTACCGCGAGGAGCTCCTTCACAGCGAGGACCGGCATCTCGCGATGCAGATCGCCCTGCGCCGGGCGGGCCCAGCGATTCTCGCCTCCGCCGGGACCGTGGTCGCCGCGCTGCTCTGCCTCTCGTTCGCCTCGGTGAACTCGACCGCCGGGTTGGGGCCGGTCGGTGCGATGGGCGTCGCGGTTGCAGCGCTGGCGATGCTCACCCTGCTTCCCACGCTCCTGCTCATCGGAGGCCGTCGTGCGTTCTGGCCCTACGTGCCGCGGTACGGAGCCGACGTTCGAGTACGGGCAGGGTTCTGGGGCTCGCTGGGCGTGTGGATCGCTGGGCGCCGACGCCACGTCTGGGTCGCCACCGCGGCAGGTCTTGTCGCCATGTCGCTCGGCGTGCTCGCGCTCGACGACGATCTCACGACCGCCACCGCGTTCCGCGGCTCCGTCGAGTCCGTGCAGGGGCAGCGCTTGATCGAGCAGTCGTTCCCCGCCGGCGCGAGCGCCCCGACCGTTGTCCTCGTCACGAAGCCGGGACAGACCGAAGCCGCCCTCACCGCCGCGCGGGCTGCCGACGGGGTCGTGTTCGTCGGAGAGCCCGAGAGCGGGGAAGCGGGCGACCGCTTCGAGGTCACGCTCGCGTACGACCCGTTCGGGAAGGACGGCTTCGGCGCGATCGAGCCGCTCCGGGCAGCGTTGCGCGCGGGCGCGGGAGACGGTGTGCTCGTGGGTGGCTCGACTGCAGAAGAAGCCGATCTGCGACAGGCGGTAAGGCGCGACACCGTACTGCTCGTGCCGCTCGTCCTCATGGTCGTGTTCTTCATCCTCGTCGTTCTGCTCCGGGCCCTCGTTGCGCCGGCGATGCTCATGGCGACCGTCGTTCTTTCCTTCTTCGCCGCGCTCGGGGGCAGCCTGCTGCTGTTCGAGTTGTTCGCGGACTACCCGGGGGAGGATCCGAGCTACGCGCTCTTTGCGTTCATCTTCCTCGTCGCCCTCGGCGTCGACTACAACATCTTCCTCATGGCCCGAGTTCGAGAGGAGGCGCTCGTCAGGCCGACGCGAGAGGCGATGCT
Source organism: Gaiellaceae bacterium (assembly GCA_035709545.1). GTDB lineage: Bacteria > Actinomycetota > Thermoleophilia > Gaiellales > Gaiellaceae > GMQP-bins7. Next base: position 3,181 of record DASTEM010000150.1, read on the forward strand.
GCGGGGCCTTGCGGTTACGGGCGGCGTGATCACGTCGGCCGGCATCGTGCTCGCCGGGACCTTCTCGGTGCTGGCCGTGCTGCCGCTCGTAGCGCTCACGCAGATCGGGATCACAGTCGCCTTCGGCATCCTGCTCGACACGTTCGTCGTACGATCGATCCTCGTGCCAGGGCTCACGTTCGACATGGACGAGCGGACGTGGTGGCCGTCTGCGCTCGGCCGGCGACGCAGTGAGGCTGTGGCAGGCAAGCCCCTCGAGCCGGTCCCGGTGGAGAGATGACCGGCTCGTACGCGGTCCTGTTACTCGTCGGAGTCCTGTTTGCCACGACCGCGATGTCCGTCCTGTGGGTCGTGCAGCTTCGAATCGGCGACGCCAGCCATGTCGACGTCGGCTGGGCGATCGAGATCGCACTCGTGGCGACGCTGTACGCAGTCCTGTCGGACGGCGACGTCGGACACCGAGTTCTGGCCGCGCTACTCGCCTCGATTTGGGGCTGGCGCCTCGGTCTCTACCTGCTCGTGAACCGTGTGCTCGGCAAGGAGGAGGACGGCCGGTACCAGGCGCTGCGAGCGAAGTGGGGCATTCGAGCCAACAGGAACTTCTTCCTCTTCTTCCAGTTCCAAGCGGCCTTCGTGCTCTTCTTCTCCGTGCCCTACCTGCTCATCAGCCTCGATCCGGCCGAGGGCTTGGGCGTCCTCGAGTGGACGGGGGTTGGGCTCTGGGCGATCGGGAACGCTGGAGCGATCGCGGCCGACCGGCAGCTCGCGTCGTGGCGCGCCGACCCCGCGAATCGTGGGAAGACAGCGCGCTCCGGGCTCTGGGGCTGGTCGCGCCACCCGAACTACTTCTTCGAGTGGGTTACGTGGTGCGGGGTAGCCGTCGTGGCAACGGCTGCTCCCTGGGGGTGGATCGGGTGGATCGTCCCGGCAGGTCTGCTGTTTCTGCTCTTTCGCTTGACCGGCATTCCGGCGACCGAGGAACAGGCGCTCAGGAGTCGCGCCGACTACGCGGAGTACCAACGAACGACGAGCGTCTTCGTGCCGCTCCCTCCGCGCCGACAAGGGGGTGGGATGATCTCCTCGCCGCTCGGATCCGGAGACCGCCAGTGAGAGAAAGGTCACGACCCGAACACCCGATGGCAGACGAGCTTCTCCGGATCGGTGAGCTTTCGCGCCGCGTCGGCGTCCCCGTCGAGTTGCTCCGCGCCTGGGAGCGGCGCTACGGGCTGCTGTCGCCCGCGCGAACGGCCGGCGGCTTTCGCCTGTACAGCGCTGACGACGTCGGACGCGTCCTGACGATGCGGGCGAACTTGGACCGCGGGCTGTCTGCGGCGGAGGCGGCTCGAGCCACGTTGGCTGGGGCTCGGGAAAGCACGACGCCCGTGCTCGTCGACGGCCACGAGCTTGCCCGCTCGCTGGAAAGCTTCGACGAGGTCGGCGCGCAGGCGGCACTCGACCGGGCGCTCGCGAGCCTCTCGATCGACGCCGTGCTGCAGAGCGTTCTGATTCCCTATCTGCACGAGCTGGGTGAGAAGTGGGAGCGCGGCGAGATCTCCGTCGGACAGGAGCACTTCGCGAGCAATGTTCTCCGCGGGCGCCTCCTAGGCCTCGCGCGCGGTTGGGACCGCGGCGTCGGCCCGCGCGCCCTGCTGGCCTGCGTCCAGGGTGAGCAGCATGACCTGCCGCTCCTGATCTTCGGGATCGCGCTGCGAGCGCACGGCTGGAGGATCAGCTTCCTGGGAGCGAACACACCGCTCGGGTCGCTCGTCCATGCGATCGAGCTGCTCGCCCCTTCCGCCGTCATTGTCTCAGGGACGGTTCCCGGCGTCTTCGAAGGACTGACCGAAGGCCTTCGCGAAGTCGCCGAACGTGCGCCGCTCTACCTCGCGGGATCGGCCTCGAGCGAGGAGCTGGCACGTTCAGTGGACGCGGCGCACCTGGACGGCGATCTCATTGTGGCCGCTCGCACCGTCGCGGATCGGCACGCCTGAGACGCGCGGGACGATGTGACGGCGATGCGTTGGTCGGTGCTGGAGCGACGCTCGCCGGAGGGCGGCATCGACTCGGTGCAGCGCATCGCACTTGGACACGGGATCGTCCCGACGACGGCCGCCGGTGCACGTGAGCTCGGCGTTCGCTATTGGGCCGAGCTCGAGCGCTGTTCGCGCGGGCTCGTGCGCACACGGGATCGCGCTGGGGAGATCGCACTCGTGCTTGCCGGCACGGTGACGTTGTTTCGTTTTGGCACGGGGCAGGTGCAGGTCGACGGTGCCGCCGTCGAGTGCCGGTTCCGGATTCTGGGCGGCCTCTTGGTAGCTCGTGCAGGCGGGTTCCTCACCATCGTCCAGCGCTCGACTTCGGCCCCCGAGCTCGACGTGTCGGTCACCGGCTACCACCCGAGGCTGGCGACCGGGCGACCGATTCTCGTGCGCAGGCTCGTCTACTCGATGCAGAGGCGACTTCATCTCGCGGTGAGCCGGCGGTTCCTCACGAACGCCGCGCGGAGTCGGGCGTGAAGGTCGCGGTACTCGGCGCGTCGGGTGTCATCGGCTCGGCGCTGCTTCCCGAGCTCACGCGCGAGCACGACGTTCTCGCGGTCTCGCGCAGCTCACACCGGGATGCGGAAGGAGTCCGCTGGCTACAGGCCGACGCCATGGACGAGGCGTCCCTTGACGACGTCTTTCGCGGCGTCGACGCCTGCGTGCACCTCGTCCATTCGCTCGGCTCTCGCGACTTTGCTGCGGCGGACCGGGTCGCGGCCGAGAACGTCGCGCGGGCCGCATCTCGGGCGGGTCTTCGACAGATCGTGTACCTCGGCGGCCTGGGCGAGGACGATCCGAACCTGTCTCCTCATCTCCGCAGCCGTCGAGAGACGGCCGAGCTGCTGTCCTCGGGTTCGACCCCGGTGACGACCCTGCGCGCAGCCATGGTGGTCGGCCCGAAGAGCGCCGCCTTCGAGACGATCCTCGCTCTCGTGGACCGCCTGCCCGCGATGATCTGTCCTAGGTGGGTGACCGTGCCCACGCAGCCCATCGCGCTCCGGGACGTCACCCGCTACCTCTCCGGCGTCTGCGGCGTGGAGCCGGCATTCGGGGAGACCTTCGACGTCGGTGGACCTGACGTCATGACGTACCGGGAGATGATCGAGCGGATTGCGCGCCAGCGCGGCAAGCACCCCCTCATTGTCGAGGTGCCCGTGTTGACTCCGCGGCTCTCATCGTGGTGGCTGCATCTCGTCACCCCGGTCAAGGCCGCGATCGCACGACCCCTGATCGAGGGCCTGCGTGTACCCACCGTCGCGCACGACGACAGAATCCGCGAGCTCGTTCCGATCGAGCTGACGTCGTTCGACGACGCCGTCCGCGACGCCCTCGCGAGCCCGGCAGCCGGATAGGCTGGTCAGCCTGCGGCCGACGCGCTCCGCGCCGCCCGGAGACGTGCGACGGCTTCATCGTGCGCGACGATTGGTAGCGGGTACGTCCCGCGGTCCGAGGATGGGATGTGCCAGGGCTCATGGACGTCCACGCCCTCGATCGCCGCCAGCTCCGGCACCCAGCGGCGGACGTACTCGCCCGCCGGATCGAAGCGACGTGCCTGGCGAACGGGGTTCAGCACGCGATTGGGGCGAGTGTCAGCGCCGGTGCCCGCCACCCACTGCCAGTTGCCGGCGTTGCTCACGACGTCGCCGTCCACGAGGTACCGGGCGAAGTGGGCTGCTCCAAGGCGCCAGTCCAGGTAGAGGTGCTTCGTGAGAAACGACGCCGTTACGAGGCGCGCGCGGTTGGGCATCGTTCCCTCAGCAAGCAGCTGCCGCATGCCAGCATCGACGATCGGGTAGCCGGTGTGGCCGTCTTTCCACGCCCCGAGCGCTTCGGGATCGACGTGCCACCGGTCGCCCCGTGGGCGCAGGTCCCGGTTCGAGATGGACGGATCGGAAGCGTGGAGCTGGTGGTGGAAGTCGCGCCAGCAGAGCTGGCGCACGAACGCCTCGCCGCCCGTCTGTCTGCCGGCCCGCTCGGACACCTCGAGCGCCGAGACACAGCCGAAGTGAAGATACGGCGAGAGTCCGGACGTTGTGGTCGACGCAAGGTGGTCTTTGCGTTCCTCGTACCCGGCGAGCCCGTCCCGAAGCCAGCGCTCGAGGCGGCGTCGCCCTTCCGACTCTCCACCTCGTGGTAGCCCTTCGGCAGCCCGCCCCGGCACGAGCTCATCGAGGCGCGGCAGCCGGCACTGCCGGGCGAGTGTCGGCGTCGAGAGTCGCTTCGGCGGAGACAGGACCGATCGTCGCGGCGCGGAGCGCCACCGTTTCCAGTACGGCGTGAAGACCAGGTACCGATCTCCTCCTCCACTGGGCTCGAGGTCGGTGGGGGGGACGACGGTTACGCCTTGATGGACGCTGAGCTTCCCACGGCGCTCGGCGAGCGCGCGACGCAGCTGCTCCTCGCGGGCCTGGGCATAGGCAGTGACGTCTTCGCTCATGAAGACCGTGTCGGCGTCGGCTTCGCGCGCGACGTCGAGGCACTCGGCCACGACGTCGCCTCGTCTGACGACGAGCCCGCTTCCCAGTTCGCTCAGCGCTCGGTCGAGGTCGGCGAGCGCTTCGAGCAGGAAGGCCAGCCGGTTCGGGGCGCCGAACGTGCGGAGGATCGCATCGTCGAAGACGAACAGCGGCACGACCGACTCGGCTTCTGCGGCGGCGACGAGCGCCGGATGATCGTGGACTCGAAGATCGCGTGTGAAGAGGACGATTGCGGCTCTCATGCCATGAGCACTGTCGGCGCTCAGTACGGAGTGCCGGCTTCGCCGTGGCCCTCGACGTAGGTCTTCAGCAGCCGGGCTTCCTCCTGCGTCGCCCGTCGCATGGCGCCCCCGAGAAGCGGAGCTGCGATCCGCAGAAGATGCGACTTCGGGTAGAGGGGCCACTCGAACCTCACGCGCGTACCGTCCTCCACGGGCTCGAGTGTGAGGTCGAGCTCGAAGTCCGCCGCTGACCACCCGCCTTGGATCGAGAACCTGCGTGGCGGGTCGAGTGCCGTGACTACGTCCTCGATCTCGATCCGGCGGCCCCTCCACCGGAGCACCTCCCGGATTCGCGACCCTACGACGAGTGGTCCCTCTGAGAGCTGCCGGAACTCCTCGAGCGCCGGCCTCCACGCGGTGTGCGTCGAAAGATCGGACACGACCGCCCACACCTCCGCCGGGGGCCTGTCGATGTTTATCGTCTCCGTGATTCTCAAGCCGACGACACCGTACCGATCGCGCGATAACGCGCTTCCTCCTCCGCGTCAGCTATACCTCGGGTGTGACGAAAGTCAAGCCCGTCGAGCATCTCGAGCGGGTCGTGATCCGCTTCGCGGGCGACTCCGGCGACGGGATGCAGCTAACCGGCGACCGTTTCACGAGTGAGACCGCGGTCTTCGGGAACGACCTCGCCACTCTTCCCGACTTCCCGGCCGAGATCCGCGCTCCGGCCGGCTCCCTCCCCGGTGTCTCCGGGTTCCAGGTCCACTTCGCGGATCACGACATCCTCACCCCCGGCGACCAGCCGAGCGTGCTCGTGGCGATGAATCCGGCTGCGCTCAAGGTGAACCTCGCCGACCTCGCCAAGGGCGGAACGATCATCGTCAACACCGACGCCTTCAACGCCCGCAACCTGCAGAAGGCCGGGTACGAGTCGAGCCCGCTCGAGGACGGATCGCTCTCGGACTTCCATCTCCACGAGGTTGCGCTCTCGTCGATGACGGTGGAGGCGCTGAAGAGCGTCGACGGCATTACGTCGCGAGAGGCCGAGCGCTCGAAAAACTTCTTCGCGCTCGGGCTGATGTCCTGGCTCTACCACCGGCCTGCGGAGGGGACGCTGGCGTTCATCGAGTCCAAGTTCGCGAGCCGACCGGAGATCGCCGAGGCCAACACGAAGGCGTTCAAGGCGGGCTGGAACTATGGAGAGACCTCCGAGGACTTCGCCGTCTCCTACGAGATCGCCCCCGCCCGGCTGGAGCCCGGCACATACCGCCAGGTCTCGGGGAACACGGCGCTGACGTACGGCCTGGTTGCCGCGTCGAAGCTCTCCGGTCTGCCCCTGTTCCTCGGCGCGTATCCGATCACCCCGGCCTCGGACGTTCTCGAGCAGCTCGCGCAGCTGAAGCAGTTCGGTGTCCGCACGTTCCAGGCAGAGGACGAGATCGCGGCGTCGGGAGCGGCACTCGGAGCAGCGTTCGGAGGTGCGCTCGGCGTGACGACCTCCGCCGGACCCGGTGTCGTGCTGAAGTCCGAGACCGTCGGGCTTGCAGTGACCCTCGAGCTCCCACTCGTCATCGTGGATGTTCAGCGCGCGGGGCCGTCCACTGGAATGCCGACAAAGCCCGAGCAGGCCGATCTGCTGCTGGTCATGTTCGGGAGGAACTCCGAGTCGCCCGTACCCGTCGTGGCGGCGTCAACGCCGGCGGGCTGCTTCCAGGCCGCCATTGAAGCGGCGCGCATTGCCGTCAAGTACCGCACTCCCGTCTTCCTCCTCTCGGATGCGTACCTCGCGAACGGCTCCGAGCCGTGGCTGATCCCGGACGTGAGCACGCTCCAGGAGTTCTCGGCCGCGTTCGCCACAGCGCCCAACGCGGACGACGGCGGGTTCCTCCCGTACAAGCGCGACCCTGAGACGCTAGCTCGGCCGTGGGCGATTCCGGGGACTCCGGGTCTCGAGCACCGGATCGGCGGGCTCGAGAAGGAGAACGAGACCGGGAACGTCTCCTACGACCCCGAGAACCACGACCTGATGGTGCAGCTCCGCGCCGCGAAAGTCGC
>DASTEM010000151.1:0-9017 GCA_035709545.1 Gaiellaceae bacterium
CCGGGTCGGTGGCCGCCTCTGGAACACGGAGCTGGGGGGAGAGGCCAACGAGCTCGGCGGTGAGTGGGTCGCGCCGTACCACGCGCGGCTGCACGAGCTGCGTGCCGAGCTCGGCGTCGAGGTCTTTCCGGCGTACCGTGAAGGTGAGAACGTCTACGTCGACACCGCCGGGCACGCGCATCGCTATGCGGGTCACGAGCCGGTCGCCGCGAAGTCGATGCGGGCGTACGAGGAGGCCGAGAAGAAGCTCGACAAGCTCGCGAAGGAGCTCGATCCGGAGGCGCCCTGGACGCACCCGGACGCGGACGAGCTCGACGCGACGACGTTCGAAGCCTGGCTCAGGCGCGAGATCGCCGACGACACCGCTCGCGATCTCATGCGCTCGTGGCTCGCCGGCGGTTTCCTGACGAAGCCGGCCCACACGTTCTCAGTGCTCCAGGGACTGTGGGCGATCGCGGGCGCCGGCGGGACGTATGAGCTCTTCGCGCCCGAGCAGTGCCTGCTCTACCGGATCGTGGGGGGGACGCAGCTGATCCCGCTCCGTCTCGCCGAGCGGCTCGGTGAGCGGGTGGTGCTCGACGCGCCCGTGCGCTCCCTCTCCTGGTCTTCGGAGGTGGTTGAGGCGTGCGCGGGATCCGTGCACGTTAAGGCGCGCACCGCGATCGTGGCGGTCGCGCCCAACCTGACCGGAGCCATCCGCTTCGACCCGCCGCTTCCAGCCTGGCGCCTCAGGCTCGAGCAGGCGATCTCGCAGGGGAGCATTACGAAGGTTCTCGCGGCGTACGAGCAGCCGTTCTGGCGCGACGACGGGCTTTCGGGTGAGGGATTTGCTCCCTACCACCTGGTACGGGAGCTCTACGACAACACGCCCCCGTCGGCCTCGGTCGGGGTCCTCTGCACGTTCCTCTCGGGAGAGATCGCCGAAAAGGCGGGACGGATGAGTCCTGATGCGCGCCGCGCGGGGGTGCTCGACGGCATGGCGATGTACGTCGGCCCACACGCGCTGCGTCCGACCGACTACATCGAGACCGACTGGTGTGCGGAAGAGTGGACGCGCGGGGCATATGCCGCGACCTTCGCCGTCGGCGGCCTGACCCGCTTCGGCCCGGATCTCCGGCGCCCTGTCGGGCCGGTCCACTGGGCCTGCTCGGACATTGCCGGGGTCGGGCACATGCACATGGAGGGCGGGATCCGCTCCGGCGAGGCGGCCGCCGAGGCGGTGTTGACGAGGGGCTGACGCTTCGTTACACTGCTCAACTACTTTGTAGTTGTAAAGTAGTAAATGAGCCGCCGTGCCCGTTCCTCACACTCTTCCGAATCCGATCGTCGAGCTCATTGCCCGGCGATTCCGTGTCATCGGCGAGGCGATGCGGATCCGCATCCTCGACCGGCTGCGGGACGGCGAGGCCTCAGTGCTCGAGCTGACCGAGGCGCTCGAGTCATCGCAGCAGAACGTCTCGAAGCACCTCGGCGTGCTGCACGAAGCAGGCATCGTAAGCCGCCGTAAGGATGGGACGCACGCGTACTACGCGATCGCAGACGACAGCGTGCTCGACCTCTGCGAGCAGGTGTGCGGTGGTCTTCAGCGGCAGTTCTCCGACCTTGCCCGGCTCGTCGGAGGGCCGCTCCGATGAGCTGCCCGCAGATTTCACTCGAGCGCGTTCTCTTCGCGCTAGCGGGCACGATGACGCTCGCCGCAGCCGTTCTTGCCCTGCTCGTGAGCCCGTGGTTTCTCCTTCTCGGCGTGTTCGTGGGCGCGAACCAGTGGCTCTACGCGACACTGGGCGGTTGCCCGGCGTCGCTCGCGCTTCGTCGCTCGTCGTGGTTCGCGCAGGAGGTCTCCCGTTGATCTCGGTCGGGCCGATCGGCCGGCTCGGTCGCTGGACCGCCGACCACATCCGGGTCGTCGTCGCCGCTTGGGCGGTCATCGCGGTCGGTTTCGGGATCTTCGCTCCGCGTGCCGAGCACGCGCTCTCGGGCGCGGGGTGGGAGGCGAACGGCTCGGAGTCGGTCCTCGTGCGCGATAAGGTCGACGCGTCGTTCGCGGGCCAAGGGAGCTATGCGCTCATGGTCGTGATCCGTGGCGAAGGCGATGTTGAAAGCGCCATCGCGCGGTCCGTGGGGCTGCTCGAGGCGGACCTGCGCGTTGCGTCGGTGGCACCGCCCCAGCGGGCCGAGGACGGTCGCACAGTGATCTTGGCCGCGGGCGCAGCGGCGAGCCCCACGGAGATGGTTCGGGCGGCCGACGACCTAAAAACTGACCTCTCAGCGCTTTCTAGCGACGGGATCACGGTGAGTCTGACCGGCGCTCCCGGCATGTGGTCGGACTTCAACGAGGCGAACAAGTCCGCGATGCTGAAGTCGGAGGTGATCTCCTGGCCCGTGACGCTGGCGATCCTGCTCCTCGCGTTCGGGTCGCTCGTCGCCGCCGGGCTTCCGCTCCTTCTGACGATCCTCGGGCTGGTTGCGTCTGCCGGGAGCCTGTTCCTGCTCACGCACGCGTTCGACATCTCGATCTGGTCCATGAACTTCGCGCTCATGTTCGCGCTCGCCCTCGGGATCGACTACGCCCTGTTCGTCGTCGCGCGGTTCCGCGGCGCGCACTTCGGTTCGGACCTCGACACCCGCGAGGCCGTCGCGGTGACGATGGACACGGCGGGGAAGGCCGTGTTCTTCTCCGGCGTGACCGTCCTGATCTCGCTCTCTGCGGTGATGCTTGTCCCGAGCCCGGCATTCCGCTCGATGAGTCTCGGCATCATGCTCTCGGTCGCCTTCGTGCTTCTCGCGACGCTTTCTTTGCTTCCGGCGGTACTCGCGTGGCTGGGCAATCGAGTGGACCGGCTCGCGTTGCCGTGGGTGCATGCGGGCGAGCATCGATCCCCGCGCTTCGAGCGGTGGGGCGAGCTCCTGTGGAGACGGCCGCTGCCCTTCGGCCTCGCGGCGCTGGCGCTGCTCGTTGTGCTCGCGCTTCCGGTGCTGCGCATCGAGACGGGGATGCCGTCGATCAAGGTCGTTCCCACGGACGCCGGCTCGCGTGTCGGCTACACGCAGGTGCAGGAGGCATTCGGGCCCGGCGGGCCGGGGACGCTGCAGATCGTCACGTCGGCCGATGATGTCGCAGACGTCGAGGAGGTGCTCGGCGCCGACCCGGGCATCGCGGCAGTCGCCGTCACGACACGGACGGACGGCCTATATCTCGTCGCGGCCACGCCGACGGCTGATCCCTCCGACCCGTCTGTCGGCGCCACGATCGATCGGCTCCGAGGGGCGCTCCCATCGGGTGCGCTCGTAGGCGGGGCGGTTGCGGAGAACTATGACCTCGAGGCAGCGCTCTCGGGCAAGACGCTGCCGGTGTTCGGTGTCGTTCTCGCGCTTGGGTTCCTGCTTCTGTTGCTCGCGCTGCAGGCGCCGGTGATCGCGCTCGTCGGCGTGCTCACGAACCTGCTCGCGACGGCAGCCGCGTTCGGCGTCGGCGTGCTGATCTTCCAGGACGGCAACTTCTCGGGGCTGCTCGGCTTCGAGTCGCAGGGCTTTCTAAATGCCTGGGGCCCCGTCTTCTTCTTCGCCATGATCTTCGCGATCTCGATGGACTACACGGTGTTCCTGCTCTCCTCGGCGAAGGAGCACTGGGACAGGTCGCACGATCCGCGCGAGGCTATGGTCGGAGGCGTTGCGCACTCCGGGCGCACGATCTTCGCGGCCGCAGCCGTGATGGTCGCAGTCTTCCTCACGTTTGCGCTCTCGGGGCCGACTCCGCCGAAGGAGATGGGCGTGATCCTCGGCGTCGCGGTTCTGCTCGACGCGGTGCTGATCCGCCTCGTGCTCATGCCGGTGCTCCTGCGTCTGCTGGGCGGAGCGGCTTGGGCGCTTCCGAGCTGGCTCGACCGGATCCTTCCGGACGTCCGCTTCGGTCACTCCTGAGCTCGAAGCGCTAACGGACGGACTCGGCGTCCAGCGTCGCGAACTCCGCGACCGTCGAGCCGCTCTGGCCGCGGGTCGCGCGGACGACGCGCCACAGCAGAAAGCCGACGAGGGCGATCGCGATCGTGAGGATGAGCGTCAGCGTCGCGAGGGCGTTCAGGGCCGGGGTCGGAGCCGTTCGGCCGGTTCCGTAGATCCTCACCGGCACGGTGTCGGTCGTGGTGCCCGAAGAGAGAAACTGGCTGATGACGAAGTCGTCCATGGAGATCGCGAAGACGACGATGCCGCTGGCCACGATCGCAGGTACCAGCATCGGCAGCAGCGCGAGGCGGATCGCCTGCAGCCCTGATGCGCCGAGGTCCCGAGCCGCTTCCTCGTACTCGGGCCCGATCGAGAGCAGCCGGCCACGGAGGATGATGAGGACGAAGACGAGCGAGAAGGTGATGTGCCCGATCGCCTGCGCAACCGTGCCCAGCTCGATGAACCTCAGCAGGTGGGTGAACACGAGGAGAAAGGCCGTTCCCATGACGATCTCCGGCGTGACCAGCGTGAGGAGCGAGATCGCGCGTGCGCTCCCCGCGACACGCCCGCGCCAGCGCGTGAGGCCGATCGCGAGCGCGACTCCGAGCGGAACGGTGACCAGTACCGCGATCGCCGCTAGCTGCAAGCTCTGGAAGAGCGCGGCGCGGAGATCGGGGTCATGGCGAACCGAGAGGTCGGGATCGTCGAGATACCAGCGCAGAGACCAGCCCTGAGCAGTCGACCGAGACCGGCCCTCGTTGAACGAGAAGCGGATGGCGATCAGGATCGGGACGATCGACCAGGCGAGGTACAGCAAGGTGAAGAGGACGAGGAATCGCGGCTTGCCCCACGGATTAGCCCACCAGTCGCGGATCCGTGCGAGCGGTCGCGGCGCCTGCTTGACCGACGCCTCGAGCGTCGTCATCCGCCGAGCCTCCGCTGCGCTCTCGCCGTCGAGACGAGGTAGTACCCCATGAGGACCGCGAGGAACAGCATGAGAACGACCACGAGCGCGGCTCCGACCGGAATCTGCTGGCCGCCTCGGATGTAGAGGTAGATCTGGTTTCCGATCATGCTCGTGTTCGGCGACGACGCGAGCAGGTCCGGCGTGTAGTAGTCGCCGAACATCGGCAGCGCGATGATCACGATCCCCGCGAGGATCGCGGGCATCGACAGCGGGAGAGTCACGAGCCGAAATGCCTGCATTGGGCTTGCTCCCAGATCACGCGCGGCCTCGAGCAGGCTTCGGTCGATCCGGTCGAGGAAGGCGTAGAGCGGCAGGATCATGAACGGGACGTAGCCGTAGATGAGGCCGATGATCACGGAGGAGGCTCGCCCGTCGAGCCAGTTGCGCGGCGCATCGAGGATCCCGACCCAGATGAGCACGTCGTTGACCCAGCCGTCGTCCTGCAGCAGGTTGATCCAGGCCAGCATCCGCATCAGGTAACTGATGAAGAAGGGCGCGATGAGCCCGAGGAGCAGAAGGCTCTTCCAGCGACCTCCGTGGCGGGCGACGAGATACGCGACCGGGTACGCGATGAGCAGCGAGAGTGCGGTCGCGATCGCGACGTACAGGAACGTCCGCAGAAAGACGGTCTGAAACGCTGCGCCGCTCGTGAACAGACTCTCGAAGACGAACTCGAACGCAGCGGTGTTCCACGCGAGCGGATTCCACTCGGGCGCCGGCGTCTGGAAGATCGGGTCGACGGTGCCGAGAGCGACGCAGAGGATGACGTAGAACGGGAGCAGGAAGAAGAGGCAGAGCCAGGCAACGCCGGGCAGCGCCAGTCCCGCCCAGAAGGCGTTGCCGCTGCCTACCCGGCGGCGCTTAGGCTCAGGCACCCGCCTTGAACTCGGACCAGGCGTTCTGCCACTCGGTCTGGCCCGCCGGTGTCAGCTCCGTGATGAACCTTCCCGTGTCGAAGTCGCTCTCCCGCACGATCGCCGTCTTGAGGTTCGCCGGCACGACGCCGTCTGAGATCAGCCGGTCCGGATCGAGCTTGGTCAGCGGCGGCTGGTAGCCGACGTAGTTGGCGAAGTTGTCGTACCCGTGTTTGTTGTCGAGCAGGTAATTGACGAAGTGGTGCGCGAGCACGGGGTGCTTCGACGAGCGCGGGATCGCGATGTTGTCGTTTCCGATCGTTCCCCGACCGTCCTCCGGGAACCAGAAGCCGAGTGCCTTGGGTTTCGTTCCCTCCGGCAGGTACCACTGCGCCGAGATCGCGCTGCCGGACCACATCTGGTGGATCCAGGCGCGACCCTCGGGGAGGTTCGTGTAGTCGTTGGTGGAGTACTTCACGCCGACCGCGTCGGTCAGCGACTTGAGCTCATTCTTGGCCAGCTCGATGTGCGTGGGGTCCTCGGTGTTCGGGTCGTCGATCCCGTTCTTGTAGAGCATGTGAGCCATCGCATCGCGAATGTCGTCGAGAACGAACACCTTCCCCTTGCTCGCCTCGTTCCAGTAGAACTCGTACGGGTTCGCCAGATCGGCCGGTGTCGTGGAGACCTTGTCCGTGCGATACCCGATCCCGGTCGTCCAGGTCACGTACGGGACGGTGTACCGGGAGCCCTTGTCGTACCACGGGTCCTGGACCGAAGGCCAGACGTTGGCGAGGTTCGGGAGGTAGTCGTGGTTCAGCGGCTGGAGCGACTTGCCGAGGACGAGCCTGCCCAGGCGGTCCGGGACCGGGATGAAGACGTCGAAGTCAATGGCACCGGACGAGATCTTCGCTATCGCCTCGTCCATGGTGTCGAAGAACGTCTCCTCGACCTTGACCCCGTACTCCTTGCCGAAGTTCTTCTTGATCCTCGGCCAGAGGTACCCGTTCCAGTTGTAGATCCGCAAGGTGCCGCTCTCCGGCTCGAGGCCGGACGCGATCATCGGGTTGTCGTCGAAGAACGGGTGCGTTACCGGGTTGTCCGGACGCGCAAACGTGAGCTCCGGCGGTTTGAACGCCTCGTTGTCGCCTCCGCCGCAGGCGGCCAACAGCGTCCCCATGCTCGAGAGCGCGAACGCTCCTGCTGCGCCTCGCTGGAGGAACTCCCGGCGCGCGTAGCGCGACTCGCGCGGGTGAAACGTCGCCATCCCAATCGCTCCCTTCTGCCCCCTGGCAGTTTCCCGTGCCGTTGTACCGCGCCGGGCGCTCTCACTCAAGCACAGTGCGGCTGGTTTCTCAATCTTTAACCGTGTCTGCGACCACGACCAGAGCGTCCACCGCGACGGCTCCGGATGCGCTGAGGATGAGCGGGTTCACGTCGATCGACTCGATCTCAGGGTAGGCGGTCGCGATCCTGCCGAGCGCGACCAGGGTGCGCGCGACGCTCGTAGAGGAGTCGCTCACACCCGCCTCTGCGACGAGCTCCCGTGCCGTCTCGAGGTCGAGCGGTGGAACGGTGGCGGCGAGGCGGGCGAGCTCCTCGACTGCGTCCCCGCCCGCTCCCACGACCAGAACCGGGCCGTAGTCGGGATCCCGCATCATGCCGCAGAGCACCTCTTCGCCGCGGGCGACCTGCTTGGCCACGAGAACCGGGCCTCCGAGGTGTCGGGCGGCATCTGCAGCGGCCTCTGATGTCATTACGTTGAGGGCGACGCCTCCCTCTCGGCTCTTGTGTGCCGGACCGTCCCGCTTGACGACGACCGGCACGCCAAGCTCGTCGGCTGCTCGTGCGGCTTCTTCGGGCCCGTTCGCTCGGCGGTGGGGCGCAAACTCCACGCCGTACCGTTCGAGAGCGAGCGCCGACTCGTGCTCGGGAAGCGGGCCGGGGACGAGGAGATCAGAGAGATCGGGTGCTATGCCGTCGCCAGCCGGGGCCCTCCACGGTCGTCGGTGCGCGACGCTTGCGAGCGCGCGCATCGAGTCGCGCGGACCTCGCAACAGCGCGACGTCGAGCTCGCGCGCGAGCTCCTGAAACCGACGGGGCGGGTCCGCGCTGTGAACCGTCGTCAGGGCGCAGAAGAGATCGTGCTCGTCTGCGAGGCGGCCGAGCGTCCGCAGCGTCAGCTCGCACCAGCCGTCGTTTCCCTCGTCGCGGAACTGTGAGAGGTCGGCCTGCCCGAGGAGGATGTCGAACGCGCCGGCCTCGGCCATCAGCTCGAGCGAGCGCGGATAGACCTCGCTCTCGTCCGCAATCCCCCAGGCGTCGAGCGGGTTCCCGGGCGTGAGGAAGTTGGGGAAGGCGTCGCTGAGACGTGACGCAAGCTCGACCGGAAGTGGCTCGAAGGGGATCCCGGCCGCCTCCGCATGATCGGCCAGCAGTGCGCACTCGCCCCCCGACTCCGAGACGGCCGCGACCCGCGCTCCTCCTGGCCAGCGCCGGCGGCCGAGGATCTCGAGCGTCTCCACCAGCTCGTGGAAGTCCTCGACCTCGATCGCGCCGTACCTGCACAGCACGGCCGAGAACGCCCGCTCCGAGCCGACCAGCGCGCCCGTGTGCGAGAGGGCTGCGCGCGCAGCCGCCTCCGACCGGCCGACCTTGAGGCAGACGACCGGCTTCCCGGCTTCCGCGCAGGCCGCGAGGGCACGCACGAACGCGCCGGGTCGGCGAACCGTCTCGAGAAAGAGTCCGACGGCCCGCGTCTCCTCGTCCTCGGCGAAGAAGGAGACGAAGTCCGCAGTGTCGGTGACCGCTTCGGCGCCCGATGAGATCACGCAGCGCAGGCCGATCCGTCCTCCGAGCGAGAGGAACGCGTCAGCGATCGATCCTGACTGGCAGAGAACAGCGACATGCCCGTGGGCTGTCGTCTCCGGTGGATGTCCGTTCCACGCCGCGGGACCACCGGGAACGACGACGCCCATGCAGTTCGGCCCGAGTAACGAGGCGCCGAGCTCCCGCGCGCGCGACGCCAGCCGCTCGGTGGTCGCCTTCGCCGCGGCGCCAGCCTCGGCGCCCACACCCGGCACGATGAACGCGCGGACTCCAGCCGCGACGGCGTCCTCGAACGCGGCCTCCACCCGCTCGTGGTTCACCATCAGCAGCGCTGCCTCGGGGATCTCCGGCAGCGCGCTCATGCTCGGGTAGCAGCGGAGCCCTGCGACCTCGTCGTGATTCGGGTTGACTCCCCAGGCCTTCATCCC
>DASTEM010000152.1:0-4190 GCA_035709545.1 Gaiellaceae bacterium
GCCTACACGTACCTCCCCGCCAGCGTGAGACGTTTCCCCGGCCCCGAGGATCTCTCCGCGCTCATGGAGGGCGCCGGGTTCGAGACCGTGCACTATCGACTGCTGGGCGGCGGCACGGTGGCTCTTCACGTCGGAGCGAAGGCGTGACCGCGCTCGACACGGTGCGAGCCGCGTCGGGTCTCGACGAGTACCTCGTCGAGGTGGATGACGTCCTCGTCCAGGCGGTCTCGCGCTATCCCGGTATCGTCGCCGAGGTAGGCGCGAGCGCGCTCGTCGCCGGAGGAAAGCGACTCCGCCCGGCTCTCGCCTTCCTCTCCTCTTCCCCTGATGCCGTGCCTCCCGTGGCGGCCGGTGTCGCAGTCGAGCTCGTCCACATGGCGACGCTCGTGCACGACGACCTCATCGACGGCGCTGCCGTCAGGCGCGGTCGCGCGTCGGCATGGAGCGAGCACGGAGCGATGGCGGCGCAGGCGGCCGGGGACTACTTGTTCTCCCGCGCGTTCTCCGTGCTCGCGGGCGGCGGAGATGCCAGCGCTGTGCAGGTTCTCTCCGGCGCTGCGCTCGGCCTCGCTCGCGGGGAGGCGATGCAACGACGCCAGCAGCACGACCCCGACACCTCCATCGACGCGTATCTCGAACGATGCGCCCTCAAGACCGGGAAGCTCTTCGAAGCGGCCTGCGTGCTCGGCGGTGGGAATGGCGAGTACGGGCGTCTGCTGGGCATCGCGTTCCAAATCGCCGACGACATTCTCGACTGCACCGGCGAGACCCTCGAGACGGGGAAGGTCCCAGGCACCGATCTCCGCGACGGGACACCGACGCTCCCCTTGCTCCTGGCCGCACGCGAGGACGAGCTCGTTCGGGCTGCGCTTGCGGGAGGGCCGAAGGAGGGAGCCCTCGTCCGCGTCGCTGCGAGCGGTGCGCTCGACCGATCTCGGGAGCTGGCGCTCCACTACGCTTCGGAGGCACGAGCCTGCCTCGACGGCGCCGCCCGGCGCGACGAGCTAGAGGCGCTGACGCACGCTGTCGTAGAGAGGAGCACCTGATCGCAGTTCTTGCCAGACCAACGCTGGAGCTGATCCGGGAGAAGATCGAGTCCGGAGAGCGCCTCGACTTCGAGGACGGCGTCGCGCTGCTCGAATCCGACGACATCCTTACCCTCGGCGAGCTCGCCGACGAGGCGCGGAGACGGCGAGGCGGCACCGACGAGGTCTACTTCGTCCAGAACCTCTACCTCAACCAGACGAACGTCTGCCGCGTGAAGTGCAAGTTCTGTGCCTTCGCCGCGACGCGGAAGCAGGAGCATGCATACACGTTCACGAGCGAGGAGCTCGTCGAGGACGTGCTGCACCAGCGCGAAGTGACCGGGTTCACCGAGATCCACATGGTCAACGGCGAGAACCCGCATGTGGACTTCGCCTTCTACCGCGACACGATCGCAGCGCTTCACGAGGCGGTCCCCGACGTGCACCTCAAGTGCTACACGGCCTCCGAGATCCACCACATGACGACGCTCTCCGGCCTCACTCACGAGGAGGTGCTCGTCGAGCTCAAGGCCGCCGGGCTCGGCTCGCTTCCCGGAGGCGGCGCCGAGGTGTTCGCCGACCGCGTCCGACGACTCGTCGCCCCCGGCAAGGAGAGCCCGGACATCTGGTTCCACGTGCACGACGCGGCACACGCGCTAGGGATTCCGACTCACTGCACGATGCTCTACGGACACGTCGAGACGTACGAGGAGCGTGTCGACCACATCATCCGGCTGCGCGACCAGCAGGACCGGTCAGGCGGGTTCCTCGCGTTCATCCCGCTCGCGTTCCATCCCGAGAACACGGTGTTCGAGCGCCGCGGCTGGCGCCACACGACCGGCGTCGACGACCTGAAGATGCTCGCGTTCTCGCGGCTGATGCTCGACAACGTCCCGAACATCAAGGCCTACTGGATCATGATGGGGATGCCGCTTGCGGCGGTCGCGCTCCACTTCGGGGCGAACGACGTCCAGGGTACGGTCGTGCGCGAGCAGATCTTCCACGCTGCAGGAGCCCGGACCGAGACCGAGCAGAAAGTCGACCAGCTCGTGCGCTTCGTGCGTGACGCCGGCCGGATCCCCGTGCAGCGAGACACGCTCTACAACGAGCTCAGGCGTTGGGCCTGAGCTGGCGTCGCGATGAGCCGCGAGGGTGCCGGTGACAAGAAGGCCAAGCCGCTGCCGGCGGCAGGCACGCCGATCTGGGTCTGGCTGGTCTACGCGCTCGGAATCTTCGCGGCTGCGATATTCCTGTTCTCGATCCTCTTTACCGCCGGTGCCTACTTCCTCTCGGAGGATGTCGACGTGACCGCGAACGTCTCCACACTCGCGATCGTTCTCTGGGGCGGGCTGATGGCGCTCGCGGGCGGGCTCTGGTTCTGGCGGCGACGGCAGGGCCGGCGATGATCCGTCTCGGGCGCATCTCCTACGTGAACATGGCGCCGGTCTTCTACCGGCTCGAGGCCGAGGTCGACGAGGTGACGGGAGTCCCGACCGAGCTCTCCAGGATGCTGCTGGACGGAGACCTCGACATCGCTCCGATCCCGTCGATCGAGTACGCGCGGAACGCGGACCGACTACGCATCCTTCCCCGGCTCTGCGTCTCGTCCGAAGGGGCCGTCGACTCGATCCAGCTCGTGAGCCGCATCCCGTTCGCGCAGGTTCGGTCGGTGGCGGTGACTCCCGAGAGTGCGACCTCCGTCGTTCTGACCAGGATCCTCATCCCCAAAGCGGAGATCGTGCCCTTGGGGATCGACGCCGATGCAACCCTGCTCATCGGGGACGCAGCTCTGCAGAGTGCGTTCGAGGATCCGACGCCGCACTACGACCTCGGCCGGCTCTGGCTCGAGCGGACGGGGCTCCCGATGGTGTTCGCGGTATGGGCCGCTCCGGACTCGTTCGTCGACGGCCTCGTCGACCTTGAGCACGCCTTCGTCGCGTCCGTTCGCCTGGCTCGCTCGGAGCCCGAGCGGCTGGCGCGTCAAGCCAGCGAGATCTACGGCTACCCGCCGGGCTTTCTCGCGCGGTACTTCGAGAAGCTGCGCTACAGCTTCGGGCCGCGCGAGCGGGCTGGTCTCTACACGTTCCTCGAGATGGCACGCGACGTCGGTGAGCTCGACCACGTCCCCGAGCTCCGCTTCGTTCGAGAGGAAGTGCCCGCGTGACTGCTGTGGCGGACGTAGGGGCGAGACATATCTCGCCCCTCCAGAAGGCGCTCGACGGGGAGCGGATCTCGGACGACGACGCGATCGCGCTGCTTCGCTCGCGTGACCTCGTCGCAGTGGGCCGCGCGGCGAACGAGATCCGCGGCCGCCTGACCGATCCCTCGCGCGTCACCTTCATCGTCGACCGGAATCTCAACTACACGAACCTCTGCGTCACCGACTGCGACTTCTGCGCCTTCTACCGCCGGCCGGGCGACCAGCGCGAGGGGTACCTCCTCCCGAAGCCGGTCATCTTCAAGAAGATCGAGGAGACGCTTGCGATCGGCGGCACCGGGCTCCTCATGCAGGGCGGCCACCATCCCGATCTCGGGGTCGACTACTACGAGGATCTCTTCCGCTCGATCAAGGCCCGCTACAAGATCCACCTGCACGCACTCTCGCCGCCCGAGATCCAGCACATCGCGCGGCGCTCGAAGCTCACGATCCCCGAGACTCTCACGCGCCTGCGCGATGCGGGGCTCGACTCCGTTCCGGGTGGCGGCGCCGAGATCTTGGTGGATCGCGTGCGCCGGATCATCGCGCCCAAGAAGACGAAGTCGGACGAGTGGCTCGACGTCATGCGCCAGGCGCACCGGCTCGGGATGTCGACGACCGCGACGATGATGTACGGCCACGTCGAGACGCTCGAGGAGCGCGTGGAGCACATGCGCCGGATCCGTGAGCTTCAGGACGAGACGCACGGCTTCCGCGCGTTCATCTCGTGGACGTTCCAGCGCGACGGCAACCGCCTCGACGATCTCGTCCCCGAAGAGACGCGCCCGACCTCGTTCGACTACCTCCTCACCCAGGCCGTCTCGCGCATCCACCTCGACAACGTCCCGCACATCCAGTCGTCGTGGGTGACGCAGGGCATGAAGATCGGACAGGTCGCCCTCGGCTTCGGCGCCGACGACATGGGCTCGGTGATGCTCGAGGAGAACGTCGTCTCCGCGGCGGGGACG
>DASTEM010000153.1:0-4612 GCA_035709545.1 Gaiellaceae bacterium
ACTCGCGTCGCGGCAGTCGGCCCTGTGACCGCAGACGCCATCCGCGAGCTCGGAGTCGAGCCTTCGTTCGTGGCGGCGCGCGCGTCTGAGGACATCGCGGCCGGACTGGGAGCGCTCGAGGGCGCGCGCGTGCTGCTTCCCCAGGCCGACATCGCCGACCCCCGGCTCGCCGACGAGCTGCGAGAGCGCGGTGCCACGGCCGACGTCGTCGTCGCCTATCGCACGGTCCAGGTGGAGCCTGCGTTGTGGGGCATGCTCCCGCTGCGCATCGCCCACGCGATCGTCGTGGCCAGCGGGTCGGCCGTACGCAGCCTCGCGGCGATCGCGGGGACGCTCGAGGGTCTGGGATCGTCGACGATCCTCGTCTGCATCGGCCCGAAGACGGCTGCGGTCGCCCGCGAGGTCGGGCTGCCGGTCGGTCTCGTCGCCGACGAAACGACGACGGACGGCATCATTGGCGCACTCGTGTCGCACTTCGGGGATAGCTCATGACAGGATTCCACGCGAATCCGCTGGACGCCCTGCGGCTCGCGCCGGGATCCCGGCGTCCGCGCCGGATGAGGCGCACCGCCGGTCTTCGCGACCTGGTTCGCGAGACGACGCTTGCGCCGGACGATCTCGTCTCTCCGTTCTTCGTCGTCCCGGGTCGGGATGTGCGCCGCCCGGTGACCTCGATGCCCGGTGTGAGCCAGCTCTCGGTCGATCTGCTCGAGGCAGAGGCGCGCGAGCTTCATTCGCTCGGGATCAAGGCCGTTCTGCTGTTCGGGATCCCGAGCGCGAAAGACCCAACAGGTGCCGAGAGCTACGCGGAGGACGGTGTCGTGCAGCAGGCGATCGGCGCTCTGAAGGACGCGTGCCCCGAGCTTGTCGTGATGACCGACGTGTGCATGTGCGAGTACACGGACCACGGGCACTGTGGCCTCCTCTCGGATGACGGCGACGTGCTGAACGACGAGACACTCGAAGTACTCGGAAAGATCGCCGTCTCACACGGCGAAGCGGGCGCCGACGTCGTCGCTCCGAGCGGCATGATCGACGGCATGGTCGGCGCGATCCGCGCCGCACTCGACGCCGACGGGCTCGAGCGCGTGGCCATCCTCTCGTACGCGGTCAAGTACGCGTCCGCCTTCTACGGGCCGTTTCGAGACGCGGCCGAGGGCGCCCCTGCGTTCGGCGACCGCAGGTCGCATCAGATGGATCCCGCGAACGCGCGCGAGGCTTTGCGAGAGGCGTCGCTCGATGTCGAGCAAGGAGCCGACGCGCTCATGGTCAAGCCTGCGCTCGGTTACCTCGATGTGGTCCGATCCGTCCACGAGCGTTTCCCGGAGCTGCCGCTTGCGGCGTACAACGTCAGCGGCGAGTACGCGATGGTGAAAGCGGCTGCCGCGAACGGCTGGCTCGACGAGCGCGCCGTCGTGCTCGAGGTGCTCACCGGAATTCGACGTGCGGGCGCCGATCTCGTTGTCACGTATCACGCGAAGGACGCGGCGGCCTGGCTCCAGGAACGGACGTGACGGCGCGGGTTGACGACCGGCCGGAGGAGCCTGAGCTCGAAGCGGTCGACGTCGCCGAGCACGGCCTGACAGCCGCGGGCGAGGCGACGGCTCTCGACCGCAGGCTGTACATGCAGCTCCATGCCTTCGGGGGCGCCCGCGACGCGGCGCGGCTCGCAGCCGCTCTCCAGTCGGAAGGGATCGCGGGTGCGCTGTACAAGGACGTCAACGACCCGACCGGCGTCGCCCTCCTCACTGTGAGCGAGATTCCTGATGCGTTCGTCACGGAGCTCCGCACGTTTCTCCAGTCGCCTCCGTTTGCCGAGCTCCAGCCGAAGCCGGAGCTCACCATGCTCGGCCGGACCTACGCGATCGGATACGAGGAGGACCTGGAGGAGACTCTCGTCGAGCGACCACGGCGCCGCGTCCTCAACCCGGCGCTCAAGTGGGCGATCTGGTACCCGCTGCGCCGCGCGGGCTCGTTCGAGCAGCTCTCGCGAACCGAGCAGAACGCGGTCCTCATGGAGCACGGTGGCATCGGGATGTCGTTCGGCCGCGCGGGTCTCGGGTACGACATTCGCCTCGCGTGCCACGGGCTCGACAAGCTCGACAACGACTTCGTCGTCGGCTTGCTCGGCCCCGAGCTGCACCCGCTTTCCATCATCGTCCAGCGGATGCGTAAGACGAAGCAGACGTCGCTCCACATCGAGCGGCTCGGCCCGTTCTTCGTGGGCAGAGTGGCGTGGCAGAGCAAGGTGTGACGGCGCCGGTCGGCGCGCAGGCGGACACCGAGCCGACAGCCCCGTTCCTGCGCGCGTGTCGCGGCCTGCCGGTGGACAGGACGCCCGTGTGGCTGCTCCGCCAGGCCGGGCGGTATCAGCCCGAGTACCGCGCGCTGCGGGAGAAGCACTCTCTGCTGGAGATCATCCGCACTCCCGAGCTCGCGGCGGAGGTGACACTCCTTCCAGTCGACGCCTTCGGGCTGGACGCGGCAATCGTCTTCTCGGACATCCTTCCGCCGCTCGTCGGCATGGGTCTCGATGTCGGCTTCGCGAAGGGCGACGGCCCAAAGATCGCGAATCCCATCTCGAGTACTCGTGACGTCGACCTCTTGGGCGTCCCGCCCGCCGAGGAGACGATGGCGGGGACTTTGGCGGCGATCGCGCTCGTTCGCGATGAGCTCGAGTCTCGTGACGTCCCGGTCATCGGGTTCGCAGGGGCTCCGTTCACTCTCGCGAGCTATGCGATCGAGGGCGGGACGTCGAAGGACTTCTCGCGAACGAGGGCGTTCATGTTCTCCGAGCCGGCCGCGTGGAGGCGACTCCTCGGCAAGCTGGTCACTGTCCAGGCGGACTATCTGGCGGCTCAGGTGCAGGCAGGAGCACAGGCCTTGCAGGTCTTCGACTCCTGGGCAGGACGCGCGCTCGGGCGAGAGGACTACCTGCGATACGTCGCGCCGCACAACCAGGAGCTGTTCGCGCGGATTGCCGACGCCGGCGTCCCGGTGATCAACTTCTCGCTCGGCGTGAGCGCGTATCTCGCGGAGGCCGCTGCGTGTGGCGGCGGCGTCGTCGGGCTCGACTGGACGCTTCCGCTGGACGAGGCGTGGGAGCTGCTCGGATTCGACCGTCCCGTGCAGGGGAACCTCGACCCGGCATCGCTGCTCGCTCCGTGGCGCGAGCTCGCGTTCCGGATCGACGACATCCTCGACCGTGCGGGCGGGCGGCCGGGCCACGTCTTCAACGTGGGGCACGGTCTCGTCCCGCAGACTCCCGTGGAGAACGTCCGCCGCCTCGTGGAGCACGTGCGCGAACGAACATCATGAGCCCAGTGTCTGACACCACGCCGCATAACCATGCGGGATTGGAGAGCGACGGTGTCAGACACCGTGTTCAGTCCCCCGTGGGGGTGCTGGTCATGGCGTACGGCGGGCCGGCGTCGCTCGAGGAGATTCCCGGCTACCTGGCTGACATCCGCCACGGCCGGCCGACGCCGCGCGCGGTGCTCGACGAGATCACGGAGAACTACCGCGCGATCGGCGGGAGCTCGCCTCTTCTCGCGGTGAGCCGTAGCCAGGTGGACGCGCTGGCCGGAAGGCTGGGCGCTGACTTCCGCTGCTATCTCGGTATGCGCCACTGGGCGCCGTGGATCGAGGAGGTCGTCGGCGAGATGATCGAGGACGGCATCACCCACGCCGTCTCACTCGTGCTCGCGCCGCACTTCAGCGCGATGTCGGTCGCGCGCTACCAACAGAAGGTGGCGGACGGGCTCGAGCTCTCTCGCGGGCGCATCGACTTCGAGCACGTGCCGAGTTACCACGACGCGCCGGGGCTGCTCGACGCGTTCGCGGCGCGCGTTGCAGACGGTCTCTCGCGCTGGCCCGAGGACGAGCGAGAGCGAGTGCATGTCGTCTTCAGCGCCCACAGCCTTCCGGAGCGGGTGCTCGCCTCGGGGGATCCGTACGCGGACCAATGCCTCGAGACGGCACGGCTCGTCGCGGAGCGCGCTGGAATTCGCACGGCGCGCTGGTCGTGGGCGTACCAGTCCGCCGGACGGACTCCCGAGCCGTGGGCGGGGCCCGATGTCGGCGAGCACCTCGAGGCCCTCGCCGAGCAGGGTGTGCGTGACGTGATCTCGATCCCGGTCGGGTTCGTCTCCGACCATGTCGAGCTCCTCTTCGACATCGACAAGCGTGCCGCCGCGATCGCTGCCGGCCTCGGCATTCGGCTCGAACGACCCCCGGCGCTGAACGACGATTCTCTCTTCATCGACACGCTCGCCGAGCTCGTGCGTGAGCGCGCTGAGCCCTGGCTCTCCGACGCGCGGGCGGCATGAGAGCCGTCGTCATCGGGGGTGGGATAGCGGGTCCGGCGGCCGCCCGCCGGCTCACGCTCCTGCGTGTCTTCGCGGACGATTCGGCGGTCGTGACGTGACCAGGGACTCGGATCGAGCGCTTGTACAGATCGCACGAGACGAGAATTCGCATGCTCGGGATCACGGCTCGTCCGAGCTTGACGCGCATCCATCGTTGGCAGTCGTCGGACGGCATGCCCCAGTACGTCCTGGGTCGTCCGGCCGGCTCGGGCGGATCGAGTCGTACCTCGCCGAGCACACGGGGC
>DASTEM010000154.1:0-13699 GCA_035709545.1 Gaiellaceae bacterium
CGCCGTCCAGATGCGTGACCGGAAATTCGCGCGATGACGGCCACGACACGCTGCCGGATCGCCATCCTCGCGCGTCGCACAGGCTTCTAGCGTGCACGACGCGTGAGTGCGGACGCCCGGCTTGGTCGTGACCGCCCCCGGCTGCGCGCCAATTTCCGGTCAAGCATCTAGGATCACGCCGATGCACCTTCGAGCTCCGAGCATCGATCCGGGTGTGCGCGCGTTCGTCTGGTGCGCCGTGTTCTTTCTCTACATGTGGCTCGGCGCTCTCGCGATCGACGTCGAAGGGGGCATTGCGCTCGTGGTCTCCCTCGTCGCTGCGGCAGCGATTTTCCTGTTCATCAGGACACGCGGGCAGCGCTAGCTAACCCGCGCCGCCGCCGCTGCCCCCGGAGGATCAGGCGGCGGTATCGACGTGCTTGTCGCTGAGGGCAGCGACGAGTCGGTCGGCAAAATCGCGACCGAGCGCAGCCTCGAGACGTTCAAGGGCGGGCGGTTTGGTCGCCTCTCGCTTCCCGGTGATCGCGCTGACATCGGCGAGAAGCCGCTTCGAAGCGGCAGGCGCAACGGTGGCAAGTACGGCGGCACTCATGCGACGACCATCGGTCGCCGATCGCACGGCGCCGATCCCTGGCGGGAGTGAACGTCCGGCACCGCCCGTCTTCTCAGAGCTCGAGATCGAGTCTCCTCTCGTCGAAGTACGCCGAATCGAGCTCCGCTCGGAAATCGGCGAGGGCATGAAGCGCGTCGAGCTCGTACACGTGAGGCACGACACCGACCTGTGCGTCGTTGCAGAACGGGACGTCGACATGCTCTCTCGTCACGAGATTGATCGACACCGACGAGCAAGCGGGGCACTGGACGGCGACACCGAAGGCACTCCCGCCTGGGGCGATCAGCGCGAACGCGGAGGGGGTCACCGGGCGCGCGCGTCCCTCGAGAAAGCAGAAGAAGCTCCAGGGCCACTCACCTGCTCGGATACGGCCCGCGGAGAGGTCGACCAGCTCCGTGGCGACCGGGTCGTCATGCGCCGTCATCAGGTTTCGGAACGTGCGATCGATCATCGTGCCCAGGTGCGCCCAGTCGAGATCGTCGTGCGCGATCAGGCCGGCGTGCTCGCCGCCACACCAACACGCGAACCGGATTCGATAGAGAGCCGGATGCGTGGCGCCGGGAAGGCGCTCGAGCGTACGGAACGCAGACAAGGGCACGTGCGCCTCGCGCCGACTCGGACACGAGAACGAGTACGTGCTCGTCAACGGGTCGTACATGGTCTCGTTGTAATCGGCGGTTCGGACGCCGCGCTCAATATTAGTACGCGATCAGCGAGTGCACGTCGTAGCCGGCGAGCTTGTCGCGCCCGTTCAAGAACGTCAGCTCGAGCACGAACTCGATGCCGACGACCACGCCTCCGAGGCCCTCGACCAGCTCGACCTTCGCCCTCGCCGTCCCTCCGGTCGCGAGGACATCGTCGAGCACGATCACCCGCGATCCAGGGGGAACAGCGTCACGGTGCACCTGGAGACTGTCGGAGCCGTACTCGAGCGCGTAGAACGCCTCGACCGTCTCTCTCGGGAGCTTGCCGGGCTTGCGCGCCGCGATGAAGCCCGCCCCGAGGGCGTACGCAAGCGCCGACCCGAAGATGAACCCGCGCGCCTCCGCGCCGAGGATGAGATCCGGCTCGCGCGGACGAGCCCACTCCGCAAGCCGCCGGATCGTCTCCGAGAAGTACTCCGGATCGGCGATCAGGGGCATGAGGTCCTTGAACACGATTCCCTCGGTCGGGAAGTCCGGGACGTCCCTGATTCGGTCGCGAAGGTCGAGCTCGGGCGTCATGAGGTCCGCTCCACCGTCGAGCGCAGATCGCGCAAGAAGAGAAGGTGCGTGAGCTCCTGGGCGACCCGGGAGAGCACCTCGAGGTCGTCGAGAGCATTCTTCCGGCGCTCGGCGTTTCGCGAGCGCA
Organism: Gaiellaceae bacterium; assembly: GCA_035709545.1. Classification (GTDB taxonomy): domain Bacteria; phylum Actinomycetota; class Thermoleophilia; order Gaiellales; family Gaiellaceae; genus GMQP-bins7. The sequence continues at coordinate 1,964 of DASTEM010000154.1, forward strand.
AGCCCGGAGCGACGAGCTGTTCGACGAGGGCAGCCTGCCTCCCGGCCGCCGTTAGGAACGTCCGCAGATGACGCCCGTCGACACCGAAGCGCGCGAACCGCGCGCACGCGGCAGCAATGTCGGCCTCACTCTCGCCGTACAGTCGGTCGCCCGCCTCGTTTCGAGACACGATGAGCCCGTATTCCTCGAGCTGACGCACGAAGTCGAGCGAGACGGACGCGCGATCGCACAGCTCGGCCTCGTCGATCTCGTCTTCGCTCTCGGCGATTCCGACCGCTCGGCGTCTCGTGCGCTCCGCCGACGCGCCGGGCCCCGCCAGCTCCTCGCGGATGACCCGAAGCGGCAGGAACTCGTCCCGTTGGAGCCGCAGGATCGTGGTCAGACGCTCGATGTCGTCCGGCGCGAACAGGCGGTAGCCGCCGCGCGTCCGCTTCGGCGCGATGAGCCCCTGGTCTTCGAGGTAGCGGATCTTCGAGACGGAGATGTCGGGGAACTGCTCGCGAAGCTCCTCGCAGACCGAGCCGATGGTGCGAAGCCGAGGCTCGGCGCCACCTTTCTCTCGTCGTGTGGCCACGGTGCTCATCGCTGGAGGAAGGTCAGCCGGTACTTCCCGATCTGAACCTCGTCGTCGTCCTCGAGCACGGTCGATTCGATGCGCTTGCGATTGACGTAGGTCCCGTTGAGGCTGCCGAGGTCGCGGATCGAGAACGCGTCGCCCTCACGGAGAAGCTCGGCGTGGCGTCGCGATACGGTGACGTCGTCGAGGAACAGGTCGCACTCAGGGGAGCGGCCGATCAGCGTCCTCCCTTCTCCGGGCTGGAACGACTGTCCGGCCATTCCGCCACCGGTGCGCACCACGAGAGCCGGGCCTGTGATGCCGAGCGCAGTCAGGAGATCGACCTCCTCGCCTGCATCGTCGATGTCAAAGCTCATCGTCGTCTCCGATCCAGTGTCGGTCGTGAGGAGCGCACCGCAGCGCGAGCAGTAGTTCGAGGCCTCCGGGTTCTGGAAGCCGCATTCCGGGCAGTAGACGTGGCTCATGGGCCAATCACGCGTCGTCCGTGGGAGCCGCCTTCGCGGTGAGGATCTCGCTCAGCCGTTTGGTGTCGGCGAGCTGAGCCTCCCCCGCGCTCACTTGCTCGCGCAGTCGTGCGACAAGCTCCGCGCGCAGGATGTCGATACGGCCGTGAAGCACGCGGCGCTGCAGCGAGATCTCGTCCTCCTCCTTCTCAAGCGTGCGAATCATCGCGCGAAGGTCGTCGTCGGTCATGGTCGAGAGATCGGGATGGAGTTCCACCGGTGGCCTTTCCTCGAGGGTCACCTGAGTAAAGCAGCACCCACGCTGAGGGGTCAACCTCAGGTTGAGAGTTCAGAGTGCCACATTCGCTCTCGAGCCGGGTCTCCCTGCTCGGCGGCTCCTCAACTCCCCTGCAACAGACGACGCGCGCGCAGGAGGTACTGGGCGCCCGCGCCGATGGCGAGAGCGATACCGATCGCGAGCAGCACGAGCGGCCAGCGCGTCCCCTCCTCGGTGACGAGCACGAACCCGAGGGCCGCATAGAGAACCCATGTCGCGAGCTTGCCGAGGAAAGTAACCTCGAGCTGGTACCCACTCGGGGCGAGCACCTTGTAGCCGACGATCAGCGTCAGATCCCTCGCCAGGATGACGAGAGCCGCGATCAGAGGGATCCGCCCTGTCGCCCACATGAGCACGACGGCCGTGCCGATCATGAGCCGGTCGGCCAGCGGGTCGGCGACTTTCCCGAAGTTCGACTCCACGTGCCAGCGCCGCGCGAGGAAGCCGTCGACCTGATCGGTGAAGGCGGCCGCGGCGAAGAAGATGCCTGCCCCCCACGCCGGTCCGTCGCCGGCCTCGACGTAGAGCCAGGCGAAGATCGGGATCGCGGCGAAGCGAGCGATCGTGAGCGCATTCGGGATCCGCTGTCGCAGCTCGTTCCAGGTCACGGCGAAACAGTACGGCTCGAGGGTCAGACCGGTGGGGTCTGACCCCACGGTCGTCGCCCCTGGTAGCGTCGGAGCACGTGGCGGGCACGCTTCGACTCCCGGGGTTCGTCAACGCCCATAGCCACACGTTCCAGCGGGCGCTACGCGGGAGCGCCGCGAGCGGCGACTTCTGGGCGTGGCGGGACGGAATGCTCGTCGAGGCGGAACGCCAGACGCCCGAGCTCGTTCGGGCGTCGTACGAGCAGACGTATCGTGAGATGCGGCTCGCGGGATACACCGCAGTCGGCGAGTTCCACTACCTCGGTGTTCCCGAGGCGCTCGCTGCTCGCGACGCGGCCTCCGCTGCTGGCATCGAGCTCGTGCTTCTCCACGTCGCCTACGCGCGCGGCGGTCTCCCCCGCTTCCGCCAGGACTCGGTCGCTGCGTATCTCGAAGAGGTCGAGGCGCTCAGCTCGGCGGGGCTGCGCGTCGGTGTCGCTCCCCATTCCGTGCGCGCGTGCCCGGCCGAGTGGCTTCAGGAGATCGGACGTTTTGCGAGCGACCACGCTCTCCCGCTGCACGTTCACGCCGACGAACAGCCCCGCGAGATCGAGGAGTGTCTCGCCGAGCACGGCTGTCGCCCGATCGAGCTTCTCGCCCGTACAGGCTGTCTCGGTGAGCACACCGTCGTCGTTCACGCGACGCACGCCGACGGGGCGGAGCTCGATCTCCTCGCGGCGGCCGGTGCAACGATCTGCGCCTGCCCGACGACCGAAGCCGACCTCGGAGACGGCTTCCTACCCGCCGAGCGAGTTCGTACCCGCGGTATCCCACTCTGCGTCGGCTCCGACTCGAACATGCGCATCGACCCGCTCGAGGAGCTCCGCGAGCTCGAGGGAATCGCACGGCGACAGACCGGCCGGCGAGGCGTTTTCTCGACCGACGAGCTTCTGAGCTTCGGCTCCGCGCAAGGCGCGCGCGCGATCGGACTCGAGTCCTGGCCGGACATCGCGATCGACCTCGACCATCGCTCGCTCGCCGGCGTCGAACGTGATTGTGTCGCTGCCGCGCTCGTCGCCGGTTGCGGCGCCGACGTCGTGACGGGATGAACCCGGGCTCCTGAGACGTTGGAGAGTGCCATGGACGTCACCGAGTCGAGCTTCGAGCAGGACGTCGTCGAGCGGTCACGCGAGACTCCCGTGATCGTCGACTTCTGGGCCGCTTGGTGCGGGCCGTGCCGCGCTCTCACGCCGGTGCTCGAGCAGGAGGTTGAGAGGCGCGCAGGCGCGGTCGTGCTCGCCAAGGTCGACGTCGACGCAAATCCGGGGCTCTCCGCCTCGTATCGCGTGCAGGGGATCCCCGCGGTCAAGGCGTTCCGCGATGGTCGAGTCGTTGCCGAGTTCGTGGGGGCGCGCGCTCCGGCCGCCGTCGAGTCGTTCGTCGACGCGCTTCTGGCCCCGCCGCGCGTCGCCGCCGTCATGGACGAGCTGCGCACGAGCCGTGAGCTACCCGCGGTCCTGGCCGCGCTGGAGGTCGAAGACGGGGAGCGCGCACTCGATCTCCTACTTGGGGAGATTGCGACCTCGACGCCCGAACGGCGCGAGTGGCTTCGCGAGCTCGCGGTCGCAATCTTCGACCACCTCGGCCACGACGACCCGGTCACGGTCGCCTACAGGCGACGTCTCGCGACGGCGCTCTACTGACGAGGCTCGGCGCGCAAGCGTGCGGCCCAGCCTGCTGTGGCGGTCAGATAGGCGCGCTGCGCCGATACACCGTTCTTCCCCCACGCCCGCTCGTAGCTCGGCTTTCCGAGCTGTAGGCGCGCCGGCTCGATCTGGGTCCCTTCTTGCCACTCGTTGTAGCTCGTGATGGTCACGAGGTCGGCGCCTGCCCGGATCGCCGTCTTCCACATCCGGTCGTACGTCGCGCCATGCAGACGAGGCCGCACCGCCTCGTCGCGGGTCGAGAGTCGCGCGTCGTACCCCGGCCCGACGGAGGGCGCGCACAGGAGACCCGCTGCGTGCGCCTGCGTACAGAGACGCCGGAACAGCGCTCCGTTCCACGTCACGACGTCGTACGAGTAGAGGCCCTCGAATCCCGAAGCCTTCGCGCGCCCCACGAGCGTCGTGTGCCCGAAGGCACGAACGACGCCTTCGAGTGGCGCGAGCGCCTCTGCCCACTCCGCAGCAGGATCGCGGTCCGCGTCGTACACGTAGAAGTCGGTGAACCCACCTTCCTTGTTGAGGCGGGTGATGTCCTCCGCGGCGCGCGCAGGCGTTCGCCCGTGGTACGGCTCGACGTGAATGGCCACTGCCAGACCTTGCAGCCGGGCGGCGTCGACGACGAGTTGCAGCCGATCGTTTTCCGGCGAGCCGAAGCCCCACCACGAGATGACGAGCGTGTCGATGCCCGCTGCTGCGATCTCGCGCATCTGCGCGGCGACGATCTTCACGTTGGACGACGAGTAGAGGCCGCGCGCCGGGAAGTACGGCGTCGAGAGCACCGGGGCGCCGTCATGCTCTACGTACCAGTGAGCCCAGCGACCGTCGCGTACCGGAGTCGAGTACCACGGGTAGTAGAAGATCGACACTCGACTCGAGCTCACTTCGACGTCCCGAGAGCCGGCGCCGGCGGGCAGAGCGAGAGCAGCGGCGCAGATCGCCGCACCGAGGAACGCCGAGACCCGGGCTCCGCTCACGCCGCGCGGGACTCTACCGCCCAGCCCTGACCGACGCATCTAGGATCAAGGCGGCGTGGCGGCGTTTCGGTATCTGATCGTCGGCGGCGGGATGACTGCGGACGCCGCGTCCCGGGGCATCCGCGATCACGATGCGGACGGCACGATCGGCCTCTTCACTCGTGAGGCGCATGCTCCCTACGCGCGGCCGCCGCTCTCGAAGGGACTCTGGAAGGGGAAGGACGAGAGCTCGATCTGGCGCGGCACGCCCGACCGAGGCGTGGACATTCATACGGCTCGCACGATCGTCAAAGTCGATCTCGCCTCACGGACGGTGACGGACGACGCAGGCGATTCCCACTCTTACGAACGGCTGCTGCTCGCGACGGGAGGTACTCCGCGCCGGCTGCCTGCTGGGCCCGACGATGTCATCTACTTCAGGACGCTCGACGACTTCCGCCGCCTCCGAGGGTTGGCCGGCGAGGGTGTCCGCGTCGCCGTTATCGGCGGTGGCTTCATCGGCTCCGAGATCGCGGCAGCGCTCGCGTTGAACGGCTGCTCCGTGACGATCGTCTTCCCCGGGCCGGGCATCGGCGCGCGAGTCTTTCCAGCAGGCCTCTCGGCGTTCGTGAACGAGTACTACCGCTCGAAGGGCGTCGACGTCCTGCCCGAGCAGCACGTCGACGGGATCGTCTCGGACGCGTCGAGCTTCCGGTTGACAACCGACGGCGGCCAGACGATCGATGCGGACGCGATCGTCGCCGGGCTCGGGATCGTTCCCAACGTCGCGCTCGCCGAGCAGGCGGGGCTCGAGGTGGACGACGGCATCGTGGTAGACGAGCTCGGCCGGGCTAGCGGGCGAAGCGACGTGTTTGCGGCCGGCGACGTCGCCCGCTTTCCCGCGCCGGCGCTCGGCGGCACCAGGCGGGTCGAGCACGTGAATCACGCAAACTCCCACGGCCGGGCAGTGGGCGCCAACATGGCCGGCGCAGATCTGCCCTACGACCACCTTCCGTTCTTCTACTCCGATCTCTTCGACCTCGGATACGAGGCCGTGGGCGACGTCGACTCGCGCCTGACGACGGTGGAAGAGTGGGCCGACCCGAACCGGAAGGGAGTCGTCGGCTACGTCGACGGCGACGGGAGAGCGCGCGGGTTCCTGCTCTGGGACGTCTGGGAGAAAGTGGACGACGCGCGTGAGCTCATCCGCGCGGGTGCCGTGATCGACGGCGCCACGCTTCGCAGCTTCCTCGACTGAATCGTCGCGACGACGAGCGTCAGCCGGGCGACGAGCGCAAGAGCGAGGACGTCGAAGACGACGTATCCGCTCGCGGCGCCGCTCGGCGGATTGCCCTGCGAAAGCCCGAGGCCCGGAACAGCCGCCTCCCACGTCCAGGTGCCGAGCGCGGTTCCGTACAGCTCGAGGCACGCGACGACCACGAACACGCCCGCGTAGACCGCGCGTCTCGTCCATACGAGCACGCCGATGAGGAATGCGCACCCGATCGCACCCACCACGTCCGACGCCGGCAGCACCGTGACGCCGGCGATACCCCACACCCCTGCGCCCGTCGCGGCAAGTCCGAGAAGCGCGGTCGGCCGTTTCTGCGCGAGCACGGCGAGAGAGAGCCCGCCGAGGTAGACGATGCCGTGACCCGGAGGGACGAACACGGGCAGGTTCTCGAGGCGATAGCCGTAGAGGCCCCAGATCAGAGAGCCGACGACCTCACCGCACGTTGCGATCGCGACGACTGCAAGAGCCTGGAGTCGCACGGTGGGCGACTGAACGTAGAGCAGCGCTCCGAGAACGCCCGCGGTCAGCACGCCGAGCGCGAGCTGGCCGGTCCCGCCGACCTTCGAATCGAGCCAGAGACCGCCCAAGGTCCAGACGGAGACGACGAGGAGAACGAGAGCCGGCCGGCGCACCTGCCACATCTTCGCCGAAAGACCGGCGTCGGTTCGGGAGTAACTACTCGCTGACGGCCGAGTTTGTCCTGTGAACCAGCAGGCGGCGGCTCTGCGGATCGCTTCGCGCGGGCTCGAGTACCCCATGCGTCGCCGCGCTGAGCTCGGCAGTCCGTGCTCTTGCGCGCGGAAGGTTCCACGCCAGCCGGTCGCGCTCCCACGCCTCTTCCCGGCTCAGCTGCACTCTCCTCGCGGAATCGTCCGTACGCACACCGAACCGTCTCGTGATCTCGTTCGGCGTTACACGGAGCGACCGCCGGCGGCCTCGCGCAGACTCAGTCGTCGAGCACGAAGGTGACCAGCAAGTTCACCTGGTACTCGGAGATCGACCCGCCGTCGAGGCGCACATGCTGTTCTTTGATCCACGCGCTCTTGACGTTGCGGAGGGTCTCGTTCGCGCGGGCGAGGCCCGACTTGATCGCGTCGTCAAAGCTGGTGGCCGAGGTCGAGCTGATCTCCGTCACGCGTGCGACTGCCATGCCTGCCTCCCTTTCGTCGATGACGAGCCCAATTCTGAAGGGTTGCCGGACTCGGTGCACGCTCGTGCCCGCGAATCCGCAACGAGCCTGCTTGTGTCGTCAGATCGAGCTGGCGACGATCAGAAACACTACGACGACGATCGCGGTGACCCCTACCAGCAGAAAGAACCCGCGAGATGCTGCGGCCATCTCGTCCCCTCCTTGCGTTGATCCAGGCCCCAATCCTACGCCATCCATCGCGTTGCGGTGAAGGGCGAAGATGGAGGCGAAGCGCTCGAACGAGATTCGGTGATCGGGGCGCCGAGATTTGAACTCGGGACCTCTGGTCCCCCAGACCAGCGCGCTAACCAGGCTGCGCCACGCCCCGTGGCGACCGACACCTTAGCCGCTCTCGCCGTCGCTCAGGCGAGGCGCTTGTACAGCCGGTCGATCAGCTCGGGCATCGCCTCGAGCTTCTCCGTGATGACGCGGATGCGGTATTCGCGGAAGTGCTCCGCCTCCACGCCGAGCGCCTCGGCGATGCGCGCGATCACCTCGTTCGAGGGGACAGGCCGGTTCCCGTGGACGATGTGGTTGAGGTAGCCGGCCGAGAGATCGGCCTTGTCGGCGAGTCCTCTGTAGGTGGTGCCCGTCTCGATCATCAGCCGCTCGATCGTCGGGCCGAAGTGCTCGTCGCTGTATCTACGCCGCTTCGCCATCAACCTTGCCGGACCCATTTCAGCACTTCTGGGACCGGCACGCGTTCGTCGGCGGATCCGTCGCGTCGCCGCACGTCAACCGAATCGTCGTCGAGCGTCTTCTTCCCGACGATCACGCGCACGGGGCAGCCGATGAGATCCGCGTCCGCGAACTTCTCCCCCGAGCGCTCGTCGCGGTCGTCGAGAAGGACGTCCAGGCCGCCTTGGGCCAACGTTTCAGCCAGCTGCTCTGCGCGCGCGAGGACCTCGGCCGAACCCCCGTCGAGTGAGAGAACGTGGGCGTCGTACGGGGCGATCGACGCGGGCCACACGATCCCGTTGTCGTCGTGATTCTGCTCGACGGCCGCGGCCATGACGCGCGCGGGTCCGACGCCGTAGCTTCCGCCGATGAGCGGCTTCTCCGCCCCGTCCTCGTCGAGGAAGGTCGCGCCGAGCGGGGCTGAGTAGCGCGAGCCGAACTTGAAGATGTGCCCGACCTCGATCGCAGTCTGGAAGCGAAGAGCGCCGCCACAGACCGGGCAGCGATCCCCTTCACGTGACTCACGGATGTCCGAGAAGCGCGGCGCGTAGTCGCGCCCGGCCTCGACGCCGAGCAGATGCCAGCCGTCACGGTTGGCCCCGGCGACGAAGTGACCCTCGCGAAGCGCGTCGTCGGCGATCACCTCCACGCCGACTCCGACGGGCCCGAGGGAACCGCCGCCGGCTCCGAACGATGCGCGGATCTCTTCGTCATTCGCCGGCCGGTAGTCGCTCTCGAGGACTCCCACGAGCTTCGGCTCGGAGAGCCGGTCGTCCCCGCGCACGAGCGCGAGCACGACCGTGCCGTCTGTCTTCACGACGGGCATCGCCTTCGACGTCGCGGCGGCATCGATACCGAGCTGTTCCGCGAGCGCCTCGATCGTCGTCACGCCGGGTGTCGCGACCTCCTTGGGCGCCTCGTGAGCCGCCGGAAACGTCGCCGGGCGCGGGATGCCGCGCGCAATCTCGAGATCGGCCGCGTAGTCGCCGTTCTCGCACGTGACGAGCGTGTTCTCGCCGGAGCCCGACGGCGCCAGGAAATCCATCGACTCCTTGCCGCCCATCATCCCTGATTCGGCCTGCACCTCCGAGTACTCGAGCCCGGCACGCTGGAACATCCGGTGGTAGGCAGCCTCGTTCTTCTCGAACGCGACGGCCAGGCCCGACTCGTCGCGGTCGAACGAGTACGCGTCCTTCATGATGAACTCGCGCAGTCGCAGAAGCCCGCCTCGGGAGCGAGGCTCGTCGCGCTCCTTGATGGCGAAGTGGTACAGGAGCTGCGGCAGCTGGCGGTAGCTCGAGATCTCCTTCGCGTGGAACGTGACCGTCTCCTCGTGCGTCATCGGGAGGACGTACTCGCGCCCGGCGCGATCCTGGAGCCTGAACATCTCTTGGATGTAGTCCCTTCCGGACTGCTGCCAGAGCTCGGCCGGCGTCAGGACCGGCATCAGCATTTCCTGCCCGCCGATCGCGTCCATCTCCTCACGGATGATCTGGACGACTTTCTGGTGTACGCGCCAACCGAGAGGCAGGAACGTCCAGACGCCGGCAGCGACCTGGCGGATGTAGCCGCCGCGCACGAGCAGCCTGTGCGAGATCGCCTCCGCGTCGGCGGGCGCTTCCCGCAGGGTCGGGATGAACAGCTGTGACTGCCGGGCGATCATCGAAGGAAGAGCCTATTCGCAGGGCGAGATATATCTCGCCCCTACGTGTCACTCATCGGGATCAGGCTCGCCTCAGCCATCGCGAGGGCTGCCGGCTTCGCCATCTTCAGCCGCTTCGGACGTTTCATGCCGGTGGCGATCCACGAGTCGATCTCGGTGAAGAGCTCGTCGACGAGGATCTCGGAGGACACCTTCTTGAGCACACGCCCGTGCGCGTAGATGAACCCGACATCGCGTCCGCCTGCGATCCCGAAGTCGGCGTCACCGGCCTCGCCCGGCCCGTTCACAGCGCAGCCCATGACGGCCACCTCGACCGCTTCCGGGTACGCGCGGAGCCGCTCCTCGACGACGCGCGCGAGGCTCTCCACTCCGACGTTGTCGCGGCCGCAAGACGGGCACGCGATCATGACCGGGCCCCGCTCGCGCAGGCCGAGCGCCTTCAGGATCTCCCACGCAACCTCGACCTCCTTTACCGGGTCGGCCGTCAGCGAGACGCGTAGCGTGTCCCCCACTCCGTCCGCGAGCAGCGTTCCGATCCCGACCGCGCTCTTGATCCCGCCGGCGAACTCGGTCCCTGCCTCCGTGACCCCGAGATGAAGCGGATACGGCACCTTCGCGGCGAGCATCCGGTACGCGCGGATCATGGTCGGGACGTGCGTCGCCTTGACCGAGATCTTGAACGAGCGGTAGTCGAGCTTCTCCAGGAGCTCGACCTCCTCGAGCGCGGCTGCGACGAGCGCTTCCGCCTGATCCTCCTGTGCGAGCGCGTGCAGGTGCTTGGGGAGGGAGCCAGAGTTCGCGCCGATCCGCATTGCGATTCCGGCCTTCTTCGCGGCCGTCACCACCTGCACGACCTTGTCGGGGCCGCCGATGTTCCCGGGGTTGATGCGAACCGCAGCCACTCCCGCGTCGATCGCCTTCAGCGCGAGCGACGCGTTGAAGTGGATGTCCGCGATGACGGGAATCGGCGAGAGTCGGACGATCATGGGCAGCGCGGCGGCGTCTTCGTTCTTCGGTACCGCCACCCGCACGATCTCGCAGCCAGCGGAGGCGAGCGCGGCTATTTGAGCCGTTGTCGCCGTCACGTCGTGCGTCTTCGTCAGCGTCATCGACTGCACCGCTACCGGTGCGCCGCCGCCCACAGCCACGTTTCCGACTTCGATCCGGACCTTGCTCGCCACGCCGCTAGCGTAGCCCGCTGGATGCTCGACCGGAAATTGGCGCGCAGTCGGGGGCGGACACGACCAGGCCGGGCGACGCACTTACGCGTCGTGCAGGCTAGAAGCCTGTGCGACGCGCGAGGGTGGCGATCCGGCGCCGTGTCGTGGCCGTCATCCGGCCCGCGTGAATTTCCGGTCGAGCATCTAGGACAGCCGGCCGATGTCGTTCGAGAGCCCGACGAAGAAGAGGAGCAGCACGATGGCGAGCCCGACCACGGAGACGCGCTCGTAGACCTCCCGCCGCACGAACTTGCCGCGCGCGCCCTCGACCAGCGCGAAGAGGATGTGCCCGCCGTCGAGCGGCAGCAGGGGAAGGAGGTTGAGCAGTGCGAGCGAGAGCGAGATGAGACCAAGCACCCAGAGGTAGCTCTCGAGCCCCTCCTGCACCGCGTCCGATGACACGCGCGTGATCCCGATCGGGCTCGCCACGTCGTTTCGGCCCTCCCCGCCGGCAAGACGCCCGATTGAGAACACGATCTCACGGGCCGCGAGACCGGTGACCTCGAACGAGCGACGGACCGCCGACAACGGCGTCAGGCCCGTGCCCTCGCGCACGATGCCAAGCCTGTATCCGCCCTCCGTCTGCTCTGCCGAAACGGGCCCGATCGTCAGCTCCTCGCCCTTACGCACGACGATCACGGTCAGCGGCTTCCCCTCCGAGGAAAGGATTCGCTCGCCGAGCTCCGTGCCCGAGACCGGCTCGCCGTTTATGGCCACTATGCGGTCGCCGGGCTGAATTCCCGCCGTCTCCGCCGGCGAGCCAGCGGAGACCGACAAGACCGTCCGGCTCGGATCGCCGCCGACCTGCGTGAAGAGGATCGCGAAGACCACGACGGTGAGCGCGATGTTCGCGACCGGCCCGGCGGCGATCGCGACGAGGCGCTTCCACGTCGGCGCCTTCCAGTACGCGTCTTTGCCGAGCGCGTCGCGAAGCTCGGTCAACCCTTTCTCGGCCGACGCCTTGGCCGCGGGCGTGACTGTCGTGTCGCGCAGCGCAGCTTCGAAGTCGTCAAGCGCGTGGAGAGCCGCTTCGAGATCGTCGTCGAGCGTGCGCTTGACGCGATCGACGGC
>DASTEM010000155.1:0-5158 GCA_035709545.1 Gaiellaceae bacterium
TGCGCCGCTCCCCTCACGTGCACGCACTCGGCGCCGGGGAAGAAGACGACTTCCCAGCCCGCCTGCGCGAAACGGAAGCACCAGTCCGTCTCCTCGCTGAAGAGGAAGAAGTCCTCGTCGCAGTACCCGACCTCGGCGACGGCCTCGCGACGCACGAGCATGCAGGCGCCCATCACCACCTCGACCTCGCGCACCTCGTCGTGCTCGAAGCCGCCTGCGTAGAAGGCGTTCAGAACGGGCGAGCCGGGCGCGAGCTTCCGCAGGAAGAAGTACTCGGTCGCAAGGCGCCAGAGGGTCGGGAAACCCCTGACCGAGCGCTGCAAGGTCCCGTCCTGGTTCAAGAGACGCGGCCCCACGACGGCCGCTCGTGGACGTGTCTCTGCAAAGTCGACGAGCCGGTCGAGCGCGCCGGCAACGAGCCAGGCGTCAGCGTTCAGAAGGAGTACGTACCGGCTCGAGGTCTCCCGAAGGCCGATGTTCCAGCCGGCGCCGAGGCCGCGGTTCTCGGCTTCGATCAATCGCACCCCGGGAAAGCGCTCGCGCACGAAGTCCACGGTCCCGTCGCTCGACCCGTTGTCGACGACGACAGTCTCGACGCCGTGCAGCGACTCGAGGCAGGGCTCGATCCAGGGCAATGCGTCGTACGTGACGACGACGACGGCGACGCTGGCGCCGCTAGCCATGCTCGATCCGAGGCCGGGTCCCGCCGCGAAGCCCCTCCCAGATCAAGACGACACCGCCCGGAATGACGAGGAGAAGCGTGACGAGGAAGTAGAGGAAGCCCGCTGCGAACGCCTGGCTCGCTCCCACGTCGAGGCTCCCGAGGAAGCTGACGAAGAAGGCCTCGCGCACAGCGATTCCGTTCAGCGTGAACGGGACGAGCATGACGAGGAAGAGCAGCGGCCCCATCACGTAGTACACGCGGACGTCGAGGTCGATGCCGACCGCTTTAGCCGCGGCCCAGATCGAGAGGATGCGCACTGTCTGGACGACGAGGGTGACGGCGAACACCTCGCCAAGCAGTCGAGGTCGCCCGCGATAGTGATGGATGCCCTCGTAGAAGGACTCGAGCGCGCCAGCGAGCCGAAACCGCTGCAGCAGCGGTTTCACGCGGCTCAGCAGCGGCCTGACCGAGCGGGCGAAGAAGAGGAAGCCGAGCACGATCGTCCCGAAGACGAACACTCCCTCGATCCACAGGTAGGCGCTGACGTCGTAGTGCCCGATCGACAGGAGGAATCCGATGGCGCCGAGAAGGACCGTAGCGGCGCCGCCCAGACCGCGTTCGAGAAGCACCGTCCCGGTGATGACCGCGGTGCGCCCGGAGTGCCGCCGCGACGTCTCAACAACGCGCACCGCGTCACCGCCGAGGGACGTCGGCAACACTTGACCGGCGGTGTAGGCGACGAAGTACGCGCGAGTGAGCCAGCGCAGGCCCTCGCTGATCTCGTGCGCTCCGAGCAGCCAGCGCCAGCGCGCGGCGAGGACGGGCACCGTCACGAGCATGATCACCGTCGAGAGCACGAACCACGCGATCGTCGTGTCCGCGAGAACGTCGAGCACCGTTCCCAGCTCGACCTTCCACACGAGATAGGCAACGGCGGCGACGGTGAGAACGATCGTCCCGACGCGCCGGGTGGTCCGGGTCACTCGGGCCTCGTCGCGAGGACGTCGAGCGTCAGGAGCTCGTACGCGACGTTGGACGCCGCGACGGCGGTGGGCGCTCCCGGCCCGTCGTACGGCGGGCTGACCTCGACTACGTCGTAACCGGAGAACGCGAGCCCGCGGAGCGCACGCACGAAACCGAGCCCCTCGCGGGTCGAGAGCCCCCCGGCTTCGGGCGTTCCCGTTCCTGGAGCGAAAGCCGGGTCGAGCACGTCGATGTCGAACGACAGGAAGAGCGGCCCGTCGCCCACCCGTTCTCGCACTCGCCGTCCGTACTCCTCATGGCTCAGTGCCACGAGCTCGTCGCACGGAATCACCTCGAACCCGAGCTCCTCCGGCATCGCGGTGTCCTTCGGGCTGTAGAGCGAGCCGCGCATCCCCGCGAGCAGCGACCGGCTCGGGTCGAGGAGACCCTCCTCGAGCGCGCGCCGAAAAGGCGAGCCGTGGTAGTACGGCTCGCCGACATAGCGATCCCAGACGTCGGCGTGCGCGTCGAGTAGGACGAGGCCGAGCGGGCCGTGCACAGCCGCGTGCGCGCGGAGCTCACCGAGGACGATGGTGTGATCTCCGCCGAGACAGAGCGTCCGAGCTCCGGAGCGGACGATCGGCTCGAGGCGTTCCGCGATCTGCGCCATGGTCTTCTCGGCGTTGCCGGGCGTGATCTCGACGTCACCGAGATCGGCCACCGAGAGCCGGCCGAAGACCTGTGCGTCCTGCGCTGGGTTGTATGGGCGTAAGGCCAGCGAGGCCGAGCGCACCGCCTCCGGGCCGAATCGCGTGCCCGGACGGTTCGTCGTCCCCGTGTCGAACGGGATGCCGAGCACGGCCACATCGACTCCGTCCGGCCCGTCGGCGAGCGGACACCGGCCGAACGTCCTCACTCCTGTGTAACGCGGAGCCGCGAACGCGTCAGGCGGCTCGTAGCGGGGGCCGTCCTCTCTCGCCACGCGGCGACGGTACCAGCGCGGAAGGAGCGCAGAAGCGCTCCTGGTCTAGGACCCGGTCGGCTCGAGCGTTGCGGGCCGGCCCTGGCCGCCGCCCTCGGCATCGACGCGCGGTAGCCACTCGAGCCACCGCGGGAAGTACCAGTTCGCCTCGCCGAGGAGCTTCATGGCGCTCGGTAGCAGCACCGAGCGGATCACCGTCGCGTCGAGCAGGAGCGCAACCGCGACCCCGAACCCCATCTGCTGGAACATGATCAGGTCCCCGCGCGCGAATCCCGAGAAGACCGCGACGATGATGAGCGCCGCCCCGGTGATGATCCGCGCGGTCGAGGAGATGCCGAACGTCACGGCATCCGTCGTGTCGCCGGTCCGGTCGTAGCGCTCCTTGATCCGGCTGAGCAGGAAGACCTGGTAGTCCATGGACAAGCCGAAGAGCACCGAGAAGAGGAACAAGGGCACCCAGGCTTCGATCGTGCTCGCCTGCTGGAACCCGAGCAGGTCGGCTCCGACGCCGTGCTGGAAGACGAGCACGAGCAGCCCGTACGCCGCGCCCACCGAGAGCAGGTTCAGCGCGACGGCAGTCCCCGCGACGACGACCGAGCGGAAGACGAGAGTCAGGAGGACGAACGTCAGCCCCAGCACGAAGGCGAGAACGAGCGGTGTCGGGTCGACGACGGAGTCGAAGTAGTCGATCTGCTCGGAGGTCGTCCCGCCGACGAGAACCTCCGCGTCAGTCTCTGCGAAGAGCCGCGGGATCGTGTCGGAGCGAAGCTCCCTGACCGCGGCGACGGCGGCGTCGCCAGACGGATCACCCCTGACCGCGGCCGAAAGCAGGGCGACCTTGCCGTCGGCCGACGTCTCGGTCCGGGCGCCCTCGAAGCGCGAGTCCGCGGAAAGCGCAGCGCCCAGCCGCTCGACGGCCTGAACCACAGCGGGAGAAGCCGCGCGCGAGACCACGATGTCGACGGGGTCGGTAGTCGTCCCGGGGAAGTCGCGCTCCAACGCAACGAAGCCCTGCTTGGAGACGAACCGGTCGGGCAAGGTGGTGATGCCGCTCGTGCCGATCTTGATCCCCAGGACCGGCAGCGCGAGCGCGATCAGGAGGCCGACCGAGAGCCCCAGGCTCCAGCCGGGTCGCCGAAGCACGCGCCGAACGATCGCCCCCCAGAACCGCCCTTCCGGATTGGCCGAGTCGACGGATCGCCTGCCGACGATGGGAATCCGCAGCGAGTCGATCCTGTCGCCGAGCAGCCCGAGCACTGCGGGCAGGAGCGTGAGAGCAGCGACAACCGAGACGATGCCGACGAGGATCGCGCCGGTGGCGAGGCTGCGCATGATCGAGTTCGGGACGAGCAGCATTCCGAACATCGCGACAACGAAAGCGGTGCCGCTGAAGAGGACCGCCCGGCTCGCCGTCGCGCCGGCAGCGGCAATCGCGTCGTGCTCGTCGCGCCCGTGTCCGCGCTCCTCGCGATACCGAGAGACGATGAAGAGCGAGTAGTCGATCCCGAGCGCGAGCCCCATGCCGGTGAGCATGTTCACGACGAACACCGAGATCTCGAACTGCTGCGCGAGGATCGCCGTAAGCCCGAGCGCGACGACGATCGAGGCGATAGCCATCAGTAGCGGCACGAGCCCGGCCACGACGGCGCCGAAGACGAGCAGGAGGATGATCAACGCGGCCGGCAAGCCGAACTGGAGCTCGCCCTTTTCCAGGTCTTCTTGCGACAGCGCGTTGAAGTCGTGATCGAGCGACAGCTCCCCGGTTATCGCGACAGCGAACGCCTCGTCCTCGTCGGCTGCCTCGACCGTCTCGACGACAGCTGCGACCTCGTCGTCCCCGAAGAAAGCGATTGGCACGATCGTCGCGTGCCGGTCCCGCGACACGAGCGTTCCGCCCGGCTCCGAGAGGTAGGTACGAGCTTGCGAGAGAGCCCTGGTCTCGCTTCCGCTGACGAGCCGGCCCACAAAGGCCTCGAACTGCGGATCGTCGACCCTGTACTCCTCAGAACGCACCACGACGATGTCCGTGACGATCTCGTCCGGCTTCGGCGGGAAGGCCTCGAACCGCGCGTCGATCGCGCGCTCAGACTCGGGGTTGTTGGTGGGAGCGCCCTCGGTGGTCAGGCTTCCGAGCCCGCGGGCAATCGCCACCATCGCGAGGATCGAGACCGCAATCCAGGCGCTGATGGTCCGCCACGGATGACGGGCGCTGGCCGAGGCAAGGGTATGCGTCGAGAGCTTCATTCCGTCTTTCTTGGCTGAGACACTGCTCACGCTCGGGCCGTTAGGCGGCTTCGAACTGCGGGACGAGCCCCCCTTCGATCTCCGCAACCTCGGCCGGCCGGCGCTTGCGCGGGATGAGCAGTGCAATGGCCGAGCCCACCGCGAGAACGCCAGCACCGATCCAGAGCGCAGGCACGAGCCCGTCGGTGAACGTCTGCAGCGACTCGTAGCCGCCGTAGCGGGCGAAGATCGAGGCAAGCACAGCCACGCCCAGGACTCCCCCGACCTCGCGGATGGAGTTGTTCGCACCGGAGGCTTTGCCCTCC
>DASTEM010000156.1:0-4091 GCA_035709545.1 Gaiellaceae bacterium
CCGCGCATAGACTCACCCCGTGAGCGACGCTCTGCGAATCATCCCGCTCGGCGGTCTCGGCGAGGTCGGCAAGAACATGACCGTGTATGAGACCGCGGGGGAGACGATCGTCGTCGACGCGGGGCTCGCGTTCCCGCGCGACGAGCACCTGGGCGTCGATCTCCTCCTCCCCGACATCGGCTACCTCGAGGGCAAGCGCGTGCGCGCCGTCATCCTCACGCACGGGCACGAGGATCACGTTGGCGGCCTGCCGTACCTCTTGCGCGAGGTCGAGGTCGAGAGCGTCATCTCGACGCGACTGACGCTCGGCCTCGTCAAGTCGAAGCTCGACGAGCATGGCGTCGCGCAGGCGGCCGAGCTCGTGGAGGCCGAGCCGGGGGACGAGCCTCTGAAGCTCGGCCCGTTCACGATCGAGCTAATCCGTGTCGCCCACTCGATCCCGGACTCCGTCGCACTGGTCATCGAGACCAACGCCGGGCGCGTCGTCCACACGGGAGACTGGAAGCTCGATCACACGCCGGTGGACGGGCTCAAGACGGATGTCGGCAAGCTGGCGGAGATCGGAAACCGCGGCGTCGACCTCCTCCTTGGTGATTCGACGAACGCCGAGCGACCCGGAAACACCGGCTCCGAGCGGCTCGTCGGCGAGGCCTTCCGCGCGCTCTTCCCGCTTCGCACGGGGCGCATCCTGGTCGCTTCCTTCGCCTCGAACATCCACCGCATGCAACAGGCAGCGGACGTCGCGGTCGAATGCGGCCGGAAGGTCACGGTCATCGGCCGCTCTATGCGGAAGAACCTCAACATCGCGCGGAACCTCGGGTACGTCTCGTTCCCGGAGGAGGCGCTCATCAATCCCGACGAGGCCGCGCTCCTCCCGGCGCACAAGGTCGTCGCGCTCTGCACCGGCAGCCAGGGCGAGCCGATGTCAGCGCTCACGCGAATCGCGTACGGCGACCACAAGGCGCTCTCGGTCGAGCCGGGCGACACGGTGATCATCTCCGCGAAGCCGGTTCCCGGGAACGAGCTCCGGGTCCACGACTCGATCAACCAGCTCGCCCGTGCCGGTGCAGAGGTGCTGCACGAGGAGATCGCTCCCGTACACGTCTCCGGGCACGCCTGCCAGGAGGAGCTTCGTACGATGCTCTCCCTCCTGCGTCCACGACATGTCATGCCGATCCACGGCGAGTACCGCATGCAGGCCGCACACGCGAAGCTGGCGCGCGAGGCGGGCGTCTCCGACGAGAGGATCGTCATGGCCGAGAACGGCTCCGTGGTCGAGCTCGCGCGTGGTGGAGTACGACTCGTCGACCGGGTGGACGCGGGCGTGACGTTCGTGGACGGGCTGCGCGTCGGCGACGTTCAGGACGTCGCCCTGCGCGACCGCCGGCGCCTGTCGGAGGACGGCGTAATCATCGTCGTCACCACGTTCGCCTCCTCCGACGGCGGGGAGATCGCCCCACCCGAGCTCATCGCGCGCGGCTTCGCCGATTCGGACGACCTGCTTGACGAGCTGCGCGATGAGGCCGACCGTGTGGTGCGTGAGCTTTCAGCCGGACACGTGCTGGAGATCAAGCTCCTGCAGGAGCACATCCACGACGCGGTCGGTCAAGTCGTGTACGACCGCACACGACGGCGGCCCATGATCCTTCCGGTCGTGATCGAGGTCTGATGACCCGGATGGGCTGGGACGTCGTGATCGAGGGGAATGCGGCCAGCAAGCTGTCGGCAGCACGTCTGATCCGTCAGCTTCGTGCCTGCGAGGCGGCTTCGCTCGCGTTCTGCCGGCTCCTCGAGCGCTGGGGGAGAGGGGACGCGATGCCGGCGACACCCGGTGGACGCCAGGCCGCGCTCCGACATGCAGCGGATCGAGTCGAGACGGCGATTGCAGGCCTCGAGCAGCCGCTCTCTCAGTACCTCCTCGAGCTCGAGCCCGAGCGCGCCGAGGGCCGGTCGTGGTACGGCGGGCCGGGCGCCGGTGAGCTCGTCGAGTGGCGACCGGTGCTCGATCGAGCCGGCGTGCGTGCGTGTCCGAACCGGGTGGCAGCCGTTTACCTCGAGCTCGCCGTGCTCGTGCGTGCTCTCGAGGGGCTGACGACGGCAGCGACTCTCGGCGCCGCTCCCGACCGCTCGTCGCTATGGGCCGGCTTGTTCGATCTCCAGGACACGCTCCTCGGGTCGACGGTAGACGACCTCCGCGCGCTCGCCGCTTGACGCCACGTATCACCGTCGTCGGGTCGATCAACGTCGATCTCGTGGCGCGCTGCGAGCGGCTTCCACGACCCGGGGAGACGGTCGCCGGTGCGTCGTTCTCGCGATTCCCCGGCGGGAAGGGAGCGAACCAGGCGGTCGCCTGCGCCCGCCTGGGCGCGGACGTCACGATGATTGGCGCGGTCGGCAGCGACCCTCACGCAGAAGAGGCGCTCGCGGGTCTCCGTTCCGCCGGCGTCGTGCTCGATCTCGAGATCGCCGAAGAGCCGACCGGAGTCGCGCTCATCCTCGTCGACGCCTCCGGGGAAACCGAGATCGTGGTCGCTCCAGGCGCCAACGCAGTGCTCGGCGAGGTCCAGCTTCCGGACCACGACGCTGTCCTCTGCCAGCTCGAGGTGCCCGACGAGGCTGTCATCTCGGCGTGGGAGGGCTGCACCGGCATGTTCTGCCTCAACGCGGCGCCGGCTCGTCCGGTCGCCGTCGACCCGGATCTGACTGTCGTCAACCGCTTCGAGCTCGAGACCTTGTCTCGCCGCGATGGGCTCGTCGCCGTAACGCTCGGCGCGGAGGGCGCCGTTCTCCTCGAGGACGGCGAGGAGGTTGCCCGCGCGACGCCTCCGGCTGTCGAGGCCATCGACGGGACGGCTGCCGGCGATGCGTTTACCGCCTGCTTGCTCGTCTCGCTTCTGGAAGGACGGGACCTCGACGAGGCGCTCGCGCGGGCGTGCGCTGCCGGAGCGGTTGCGGCGTCGCGAGTGGGAGCGCAGCCCTCGTTGCCAACCGCGGCAGAGATCGACGCGATCGTCAGCGTGTAGGGGCGAGCTATATCTCGCCCCTACGGAGGGGTGAGATCCAAATCGGCTACGAGCCGCCTCGGAGCGACGATCCGGTAACTCTCCTCGACCCAATCGCGCAGCACATCGAGCGAGACGCCCGGTGCGCGGAGCGGGACGGTGACCCAGCCCGCCTTCCCGAGGCCGTATCCCGTGGGCTCGGCGCCGTCGATTGCGAGCGCGTGCGCGAGTGACTCGGCGAGCTTCACCGAGATACTGCGTGAGCCAGGCGTCCCCAGGAACACGAAGATCTTCGCGCGGACCTTTACGACGGCACCGTCCTCCCACGGTTGATCCTCCCACGTCTCCGGAAGTGAGAGCGCGAACTCGAGCACCTTCTCGCGTGCACCAGCCACGGCGCCGGACGATACTGCCGCCGTGCCGCTCCCCATCATCCTCGACTGCGACCCCGGGCACGACGATGCGATCGCGTTGCTACTGGCGCTTGCGAGCCCGGAGCTCGAGCTGCTCGGCGTCACCACCACATATGGCAACCAGACGCTCGAGAAGACCACCGCCAACGCGCTTCGCATTCTCGAGGTCGTGGGCCGCACCGATGTCGCCATCGCACCGGGTGCCGACCGCCCGCTCGAACGCGAGCTCGTCGTCGCGGCACACGTTCACGGCGAGAGCGGGCTCGACGGGCCGGTGCTCCCGGAGCCGACAATCGCACCTTCTCACACGGACGCGGTAGCCCTCATCGCGGAGCTCGTGTCGACCGCGTATGAGCCCGTCACACTCGTTCCCACCGGCCCCTTGACGAATGTCGCGCGGTATCTGGACGCCCACGGGACGGACGGAGTCGCGCGCATTGTCCTCATGGGGGGCTCGATCGCGGAGGGGAACTTCACGCCGGCCGCCGAGTTCAACATCTGGTGCGATCCAGAGGCCGCTGCGCGCGTGTTCTCCAGTGGTCTCGACGTGACGATGATCGGCCTCGACGTGACTCACAAGGCCGTTCTCGGGCCGGCGATCGAGCAGCGGCTGAGGGCCGCGGGTCGCGTGGGCGAGGTCGTCGCGGAGCTCAACGTGTTCTTCAGCCGCTACCAC
>DASTEM010000157.1:0-2924 GCA_035709545.1 Gaiellaceae bacterium
CCGACGGCGTCGCCGATCTCCCGAACGGTTGGCGGATAGCCGTGCGCGTCCACGTACTCGGCGAGGAACTGCCAGATCTCCTGTTGTCGCGTCGTCAGCATCGGGCTCTCCATGTCTCGGGGACGAACGTATGTTCGTCAAGGAGGGTAGAGATCCTTCCGGACGGCGTCAAGCAGGGCATCTCGCCACGAATGCAGCGTGCTCGAGCTCGAACGGGTCTTCGACGGTCGTATCGACGAGCTCGAGCCCCGCCTGCGCGATGAGTCTCTCCCAGGTCGCCTCCGAGAAGACTCCGAGCGTGTGCCGATCGTGGGCGAGCTTCACGTCCTCGCCCGGCTCGCGCGTGAGGATCGCGTAGTCCGTGATGTACGTCGTTGCGTCTGGCGACTCGAGCGGGTGCGTCCACTCGAGGTAGCGCAGGCTGCGCCCGTCCTCGCCGTCGTGCCCGCCGTGGTCGGTACCGGGCTTGAAGATCTCGGTCGTCGCGTCAGGAGTCAAGATCACCACACCGCCGGGCCGCACGTGGACGGCCGCGGTCTCGATGGCGGCGCGCAGGTCGTCCTCGGTCGTCAAGTAGGAAACGGCGTCGTGGATAAAGACGACGTCGAAGGTGCGTCCCAGCCGGAGCGTGCGCATGTCGCCCTCGAGGTGCTCGCACTCGGGGTTGAGCGTTCGGCTCAGAGCAAGCATCTCCCCCGAGAGATCCGTGAGCGTGCACTCGAAGCGCGCCTTCAGGTGGGACGCGTTGTTGCCGCCGCCCGACCCCAGCTCGAGGAGCGTGCGCGCGGGACCGTCCACGACCTGTTCCACGACACGCGAGACGAACGCTGCCTCGTCCTCATAGTCCGACGGGTGCGTCAGCAGGTGGAACCAGGGCGCGAGGTCCGAATACATGTGCACTGGCATCAGAAACGAGGCGGGGGTCAGAGTGAAGTCTGACCCCGAAGCCGCCTCATGCGCTGGAGAGGACTTGAACCTCCACGGCCTAAGTGGCCACTAGGCCCTCAACCTAGCGCGTCTACCAATTCCGCCACCAGCGCGCGCCGACCGATTCTACGCGAGGAGGTGAAAGAGGAGCACGGTGTTGGCTGCGAAGACCGTCGCAACGACCACTGTGAGTCGCGTGAGATTGCGCTCGACGATGTGCGTGCCGCCCTGCGAATGCGGCGTGAACCCGAGTCCGCCCATGCCGGCTTCCCGCCCGGAGTGCATGAGCACGAGCGTGATCAGGAAGGCGCTCAGGAGCACCTGGATCACGGCAAAGATCTGGAGCCACGGCATCGGGGCGCAAGGGTAGCAGCGGCGATAGGCTCAACCTGTGGCCGAGGACGAGGCACGCGCGCGGATCCAAAAGCTGCTCGTGACGGGCGACAATCGCCTGAAGCAGGGCGTCGATCTCCTGAAGGTGCGTCAGACGTACGAGGAGGCGCTGGCGGTCGCGCGCGAGGCGGGTCTCGAAGAGAGCATTCGCCCTCTCGTCGAGGTCAGGCTTGCCGACCTCGAGCGGCTCGCAGGAGGATCTCCTCCACCCTTCCCGCCTGCAGCTTGACGTCGTGGTCTCCGGCTGCGGCACGGCCGGCGAGGTTGGGACAGGGAAGCGCTGCAGCCCGCGAAAGAGCCGACGTGAGCGCTTCCTCGTCCAGCGGATTGACCAGGACTCCTGCCTCGGGGGGCACGAACTCGGGAGGGCCGCCGACGGCGGTGGCGACGACGGAGCGCCCCGACGCCATCGCTTCGAGCGTTGCGAGCCCGAAGGGCTCGACGAGGCTTGGCTGGCAAAGGACGTCGGTCGCCGCGATCCAAGCGGGAACCTGGTCGTGGCCGACCCGGCCGACGACACGGATCCCAGGACGGCCTTCGAGCGCGCCGCGCAGCGGCCCGTCGCCGACGAACGCGAGCGTTCCCTCTCCGCGGTGCTCGAACGCGGCCGCGAGTCGCAGGACGTTCTTCCGCTCGGTGAGACCGCCCAGGCAGAGGAACGACGTTCCCTCCGCAGGCCAGTCCACCTCGCGTCGTGCTTCGTCCGGGTCGCGGGGCGAGAAGCGCTCGAGATCGACGCCGCAATCGACGACCTCTGTCTTGCCGCGGGCCTCGGGGACGGCGTTTCCGAGCTCCTTGCGGAGCCAGTCGGAGACGGCGATGACCGCTGCGGCTCGACGGACGACGTAGCGCGTGGCTGCGCGCGCGCCGCGGACGGTTGAGGCGTTCGCGACGTCCTGCCCGTGTGCGGTGACGACGAGCGGAGCTCGAGATGCGATCGCCGCAACGAGACCTGCCGGCACGAGGAAGTGCGCGTAGACGACATCCGGTCGGAAACGCCGGGCTGCGCGTCTCGTATCGCGCGCGAGCTCGAGATGCCGCCTTCGCCCGCCGGCGCGGCGATCGACGACTGCCCGCTCGATGTCGTGGCCGCGCTCAGCTAGCTCGTGCTCGAGGCTCGCAACGAACACTCCCAGGTCGGGGTCATTCTGGCCTGGGTACATCTGGGAGACGAGGAGGATTCGCATCGGTGGAGCAATCGTGACGGCTTTGGCGCTATCCGGTGCTCATAGCGCGCATACGCTGGATGCGATCTGGCGGGGCTACGCGCGGAGTACCCCGCAAAGGAGTCATCTATCGCGTGCCGGCGCCGCCGGGACGCACATGGCGTGAGCCCGACCCGGAAGTCGTCGCGATCATCCGTCGCGTCGAAGAAGCGAAGATCCGCGCGTACCTCGAGAAGCGCAAGCGTCGGCGCGAGTCGTAACGCCGATCAGCCGCGCGTCACCTGGAGGATTCCCAGACACATTTCGTCCGTCGTGCCCTCGCCCCAGAGGACGTACCGCGGGGCCTTCGGAATGCCGTGCTCGCCCCGCACGCGCTTGCGCACGTCGTGGCGGCAGGTCACGCGGACAACGTCGCCCGGCTCGGCGCGGACAGGCTTG
>DASTEM010000158.1:0-4213 GCA_035709545.1 Gaiellaceae bacterium
AAGGCGGAACGCCGACCCAGGACCGAGCTCATGCGTCGTCTCGCCGATGTGCAGGCGTCCGGGACCAGCCGGCACCCACACGATCTCGTCGTAGAGGTGGTAGTGCCAGGGCGCCTTGCCGGGTGGGATGAAACCGGCGAAAAGGGTCGCCCGGGTCGACCCGTTGTGCGGGCCGAACAGAATCTGAAACGAGCGTGCCCCTGTCGCGTTCTCGGAGCCGGCTTGATCGAGCCGGGCGATCGACTGGCGCGCTCCCAGCGGAGCGTGTCGCTCGGCATCGGGCCCGACCGACACGCAGACGGCGGCGAGACCGTCGTCGGTTGCAAGCGACGCTTCCTCATTGGCCAGCAGGAGCACTGCGGCGCCGGGGCCGATCTCGTGCGTCTCGTCGTCCATCGTGAGTCGGCCGAGACCGTCGGCTACGAAGAAAAGCTGGTCGCCGTCCACGTCGCCCAGCCGATGCGAGTCACCGGGGCCGAGCCGAAGGTTGGTCGAGGCAAGCGCTGAACCAGGCGCTTCCGGTACGAGCTCCAGTCCGTGCGTCGCGTCTGTCACCTGGCGAGAGCCTAGTGCGGCTGTCGTCGTGCCGGAACGACCGCGCGCTCTCGTGCGTTTTCCTCCGCGTGCGCTACGAGCCGCACGACCGGCGCGAACTTCGCGGCGGGCGTCTGCTCCTTCACCGGGCCTGCGCGTGCGAAGGGGACGACGACGAACGCGACCGTTGCGAACAGCGCCGTCACCGCGAGTCGCGAACGAGGGCCCATTTCTCATGGTTCGACGCGCACTTGCGGACTCCGTGTTTTCGCGGCGCGAGCGGCTAGCCTTGGCAGTCGACTGTGACTGTCCTCACGGGAGCCATTGACTGTGCCGACCAACTCGTGCGGAGCGAGGCGTGAGCTCCCCCGAGACACGGCAGTACGGGGTTCGGGCCCGCTCGACCGACGTTTTCGGACGGGTGCTGTGGAGCTGCCGCGACCAGCATTTCGTCGCCGACGGGCCTGTACACAACGGGTGTCTCGGTGAAGCCGTGACTCCGGCCGAGCTCTTTCTCGCAGGCATCGCTGCCTGTGGAGTCGAGCTCGTGGAGGTGATCGCGAAGGCGAGCGACGTGCCGGTTCGCGAGGTGCGTGCGGAGATCGTCGGCGAGCTGGACCCGGCGAACCCGGTTCGCGACGATCTGAACGTCTTCAATTCGGTAAGGCTCTCGTTAGAGCTCACCGGCGTCACCGCGGAACAGGGGGCGGAGCTCGTCGAGGGCTTCAAACGCAGGTGACCGCTCTACGGCAGCGTCGCAGTTGCGACGCCTGACGTTCAGGTCGAAGTCGCCGTTCTCCCGTGACGAGCGCTCGGGTGCAGGAACGGCACGAGCGGCTCCCAGCCCGCACGTAGCACGAAGACGAGCGACGGCGGCGTGATCAGGACGGCCCTCCGGCCCGCAGCCCGCGTCGAGCGCCGCGTGTAACCGGCGACGGCCCACTCGTGGAGATGCGCCCCGAGCACCACGAACGGCTTGCCGTTCTCGAGAACGAACGCTCCGTCGGGAAGCTCGTCGAGATCGGCCATATGGTGGCGCTGTGTGCGCGTGTCCGGGGATATCCGCTCGCTATGAAGCTGCGCGTCGATCGCGTCCGCTCCGACCTTACTGGGATGCAGCTCGTGCCAGATCGCCGAGAATCGGTCGTAGTCCACGCGCCGGCAGAGCGCGCACGGGCGGTGTCCGGCGGCGAAGGCAGTCGCGTCGTCGAGGAAGAACAGCTCGGTGAAGCGGCCCGGCTGGAGGAGTGCACCCCGTCGCCATCCGCGGAACTCGAGCCGACAGGCGATCCAGCGCTTGCCGGCGTAGCGCCGACGAATGCGCCCGTGCTCGTCGTGAAGGCACCCCCGGTTTCCGTACACGAGGCCACGAGCGGGATCCGCCACGAGATCGCCGAGCGGCGTTACCCGGTTCTGCAAGGCCATTGCCGGGTCAACGTACCCGTGAGGCGGAACGTGAGATCGGCTGGTCTGTGATACGACGGAGTCGCGATGGACATCCGGCTCAAGCGCGCCTACGAGTCGCGGCGGCGTCTGACGGGTACCGCGTGCTCGTGGACAGGCTGTGGCCGCGCGGAATCTCGCGGGGGCAGGCGCTCCTCGACGAGTGGGCGGCGGGAGCTCGCGCCGACCGCCGAGCTGCCGCGATGGTTCGGCCACGATCCCGATCGCTTCGAGGAGTTCCGGCGTCGCTACAGCAGCGAGCTCGCGGAGCACGAATCGAAGCTGCAGGAGCTCCGCCAGCGTGCGAAGGATGGAACGCTGACGCTCGTCTACGGAGCCCGCGACACGGAACACAACGACGCCGTCGTGCTGGCCGAGGTCATGCGCACCGTCGCCTAGAAGTGCTTTCACATGGCGACGGCGTTGTCCGGTCCGTCGAGCCCGAAGTTCACCTCCGCAGGTACGCGTCCGATCCGTCGAGCCAGTCCTGTCGCGGCGGAGAGAAGATGTCGACGTCCAGCGTCGTCTCGAGCGCCTCCGCCTTGTGCGGGACGTTGGAGGGAATATGGAGCACCTCCCCTGCCGCGACGTCCACGACCTCGGACTCGTCCTCGCCGAGCCAGAACCGCAGGACGCCTTCGACGATCCACGTCAGCTGCTCGTTCTCGTGCGAGTGCTTCGGAACGATGCACCCCTTGTCCAGGTACACGTTCGTCAGCATCAGCCGCTCGCCGGAGATGAGCCGGCGCGACAGCTGTGGGTTCACCTCTTCCTTCGGGAGGTCGCTCCAGCGGTAGTGCGTCGTGCCGTGGCGGCTCACGTCCTCACTCTCCTTCGCTCAGATGGTGATGAGCGACGCGAGCCGCTCGATGCCGTCGTCGATCTGCGCTTCGTCGACCATGCTGAACGACAGGCGCACCGTGTCGGCGCCGCGCCCGTCCGGGAAGAACAGCGTGCCCGGGACGACGCCGACTCCTCGGTCGGCCGCCTGCCGCGCGAGCTCCACCGCCTCGATTCCGCCAGGCAGCGTCAGCCAGGAGAAGAAGCCCCCTTCGGGGCGCGTCCACCGCGTTCCCTCGGGCATCGAGCGCTCGAGTGCCGCCAGCATGCGCTCGGACTTGCGCTGGTAGAGGGCACGCGACAGCTCCAGCTGCTCGTCGATCCAGCCGCGGCGAACCGACTCCTCGAACAGGCGTTGTCCCAGCGCGCCCGCGCACTGGTCGGTGTTCTGCTTGGCGGAGACGAGCTGCGCCGAGATTTCAGCTGGGCCGACCGCCCAGCCGAGCCGGACTCCCGGGAAGAAGATCTTCGATGTCGTTCCCGCCTGCACGACGACGTCGGGCGCGAGGCTCCAGAGGCTCGGGAGCGAATCGCCGGAGAAGCGGAGCTCCCGGTACGCGACGTCTTCGACGATCAGGAACCCATATCGGCGCGCCAGCTCGACCAGCTCCGTGCGCCGCTCGGCTGCAAGGCTCACGCCTGCCGGGTTCTGGTGGTCGGGAATGCTGTAGACGAGCTTCGGGCGATGTCCCTCTCCGAGACGCCGCTCGAGGTGCTCGACGTCGAGCCCGTGCTCGTCGATCGGTACCGCGACGACGGTCGCCTCGAAGCTCCGGAAGGCCTGGATCGAGCCTAGATAGGTAGGGCCTTCGACGACGACGACGTCGCCGGGGTCGATGAAGGACTTCCCAATCAGCTCGAGCGCCTCGATAGCGCCACTCGTGATCAGGAGCTCGTCGTCTGCAGGGCGACGTCCTTGCGTCGTCTCGAGCCGGTCTGCGAGAGCGTCGAGGGGCCCGCCCAGGCCGCGAGTCGGCGTGTACTGGAACGCAGCCACCTCTCCCGACGAGCCGAACTCCTGCAGCAACGTCGAGACACGCTCGCGCGGAAACGTCTCCGGGTCGGGGAACCCGCCCGCGAACGAGATCAGGTCGGGCATGCCGAGGAACGCCAGCACGGACGCGATCCCCTCGCCGACGTCCCCCCGCGTGCGCGCGGCGAGCAGCGCGTCCCACCGCCCCGTCTCGGACGTCATCGTCACGTTGCCCATCCTAAGCTCGTGGGCGTGGTTACGCCTCACACAGGGAGGACGATCTTCCCTCGGGCGTGCCCCTCTCCCAGATACCCGAGCGCGTCGCCAGGTCGAAACTGAGCGCCTCAGCGCATGACCGTGGAGACCGAACCGGAGCGACGCTCAGCGCGAACCAGCGGCGACGCAGACAGCGTCTTTTCGGAC